>CAZVVS010000531.1:0-3391 GCA_964630585.1 uncultured Gordonia sp. | reverse complement strand
GGTCAACGCGCTCACCCTGGCGGCCGCGGCAGACCTGAAGTCGTCGGGGGTGCGCGTGAACGCGGTGCTCCCGGGCGCGCGATCGCGGCTGTCCACCGGCGACGACTACGTGCGTCACATCGAGGGCCTGCACGAGCGCGGCATCCTCGACGACGGGCTGCGCGATGCGGCGCTCGATCCGGCGCCGCCGGAGTACGTCGCGCCGCTGTACGTCTTCCTCGCCGGCCACTTGGCCGACGGGATCACCGGGCAGATCTTCAGTGCCGCCGGTGGGTTCATCGGCCGGTACGACCCTGCGCAGCCGTCGTTCATCGCCTACCGCGACCACAACGATTCCGATCCGTACAGCCTGGACGAGCTGGCCGCGCTGCTCGGCTGACCCAAGCGGGCCTATCGGGCGTGAGGTCGTTTCAGGCGCTGCACTTGGCAAGCCCAACGGCGAGCGAAGCAGCTAAGGCAAACCTAAGCCTTGTCACCGGGCGATGGTAGCAGCGCGCCGCCCCGTGCGGCCCGTTGACGGTCGAGCCCATATCCTCGACCCATGACAAGTGAATCCACCGCGCAAGCCCTGCTCGATGCGCAGGTCGCCTGGGCCATCAACCGTCTCACCGGCGATGAACTCCCCGAGCTGACTGCCAAGGCCGTCGATGACGTGCTCGCCGTCGCCGAGAACACCACGATCTCCGCGCTCGTCGACCCGGCGACGGTCAAGTCCATCGCCCGCACACTCGCGACGAACGTGCCACCCAGCACGGCTGCGTCGACGCTGGTCGAGCACAGCGCGGACGTGCTGTACTCCAACCCGGCTGGCACGTACACCCTGCGCGACGTGATCGATCGTGACAACGTCGGCCGAATCACCGACGAGGTCATCGCGCTGACCCCGCTGCTCGAAGACATCCTCGACGACCTCACGCACAGCCCGATGACCGCAGCCTTGGCGTCGCGGTTCGTGGGTCGCATCGTCAACGACGTCATCGCCGGCAACCGTGCGGTGGCCGAGAAGATTCCCGGCGTCGGATCGCTCGTCTCCTTCGGTGCGAAGACCGCGGGCAAGGCGATCGGCAAGACCGGCGAGCAGTTCGGCGAGCTCTTCGGCGATGCCACCGCCAAGGGGGCCGAGTTCGCCATGGGGCGCCTGAACAAGATCATCATCGCCACGTTGAAGGACCCGTCGACGCGGGCGGCCGTCCTCGAGGTGTTCGACCTGTATGCCGACGAGAAGGTGGGGCGGCTGGACCAGCTGATGTCGGTGGAGGACGTGCGTCGCATCGGCGGCATCGGCCAGGACGTCGTGATCGCTGCGGCGGTGTCCGAGCCGGTCCTGCTCCTCGTCGACGCCCTGATCGACGGGTTCTTCACGGTGTACGGCGACAGCCCTGCCGCCGAGGTGCTCGACGATCTGGACCTCAGCCGGGACACGCTCGTCGAATACGCCGTCGGCGGTGCGCCGCGCTTGTTCGACGCGGTCAAGAAGTCCGGTGAGCTCGACCGGATTGTCCGCGAGCAGCTGGAGCCGTTCTACTCCTCGCCCGAGGTCGCGGCGATCCTCGGCAAGAAGTCGTGACCTACCAGCCGATCAACGCGTTCGACGCATTCGCGATCCGGGTCGATTCGCACGAACCTCCGCTCGTGATGACCCAGCCGATGGGTATCCGGTTCGCCGACCATCGCGGCTTGATCGAAATGCCCGCGCTGATGGTGCTCTTCGACGATCTGGGCGGGATCCCGTTCTCGTTCGCCGACCGCTCCTCGTCGTCGTTGCAGGCGCGGTTGAGTGTGTCGGTAGGGCCGCGTCCCGCGCTGACCGACGTGCTGCGCGGCGAGAGTGTGTTGAGTATGTCCGATGAGGCCTTCGGCTCGACGACGGTGCGCATCACCCGTGGCGACGACGAAGAGGTGGCCGGCGGTCGAGCGCGAAGTGCCCGGGTGGGGCGCGCGCGGATCGGTGAATCCGAGATCGTCGTCGGCCCGACACTGCCCGCGCCCGACGACGCGGAGCTTCCCGAACCGATCGACCCGTCGCTCACCGGTGGCCAGATCGTGGCGTCGATCGCCGACGGTGAGCGGCGCATCGGGCCGCTCGGAGAGCTGCTCGGCGCGACGATTGCCGACGCCGATCCGGCGACGCTGCGGCTGGCCGTCCCAGCCGCGAAGTGGATGGGCAACTTCTTCGGCACGATGCACGGCGGCATGATCGCGACCATCGTCGCGCAGGCGGCGTCACTGGGGGTAGCGGCGAACCTGCGCGCGGGCGTCGGCTACCAACTCGTCGAGTTCACCGTGGCCTTCCTGCGCTCGCCGGCCGTCGACGGACGGTCGGTCACGGCGACGGCGATCCCGGTGAAGATCGGGCGTCGACTATCCACCGTCGACGTCGAGTTGCACGACGCCGACGGAACACTGCTGGCCCGCGCCACCGCCGACGCGAGGTGCGACGTCTAACGCCGACTGAGCCCTCAGTTCTTGTCGGACCCCTCGCCCAGGACGCGCGCGATGTTCTCGAGTAGTCCGCGGGTCCCTTCTTCACGACCCGCGGCGGCGTCGGGGCCCGGTCCGTGCACTCCGTCGAGGTGTACGCCCTGTTCGGTGAAAGTGAGCCGCGTGCCCCCGTCGACCTCTTCAAACACGATGGTCGTGACCGAGGTCGAGGCGTGGGCGTCGTCGAGCCACATATCGTAGGTGTAGACGATGCGTTGATTTGGCACGATATCGGCATACATAGCGCGGAAACGGGATAGTAGGCCGTCGGCGCCACGTCGCCCGTCGTCGACGGAGATTCCACCGACGCGGAAATCGTCGGTTCGTTCAACTTCGATGAAGTCATCGCTGCCGAACCATTTGGCTTTGATGGCAGGGTCGGCAAAGGCCTGCCACACGGCGGAAACTGGCACCGGGTACTCGCGCTCTAGGGTGAAGGTCGCGTGGGTTTGGGTAATGGACATAATCAATCTCCTTCTTGGTTGGTCAAGTAGTCCTCAAGGCGGTCGAGCCGAGTTTCCTGGGGGAGTCGCTGCGCGACGATCCAGTGATTGGCGGGCACCAACGCACCTGGCACGAGTTGATAGGTGCGGACTCGGCCGACTTTCTCGGACGAGACCACGCCGGTGCGTTCGAGTACTCGGAGGTGCTCGACGATCGTCGGCAACGCGGAATCAAACGGTTCGGCGAGCTCGGTGACCGAGGCCGGCGATAGCACCAATCGCTCCACCAGCGATCGTCGTGTGGTGTCGGACAGTGCGCGGAACAACTCGTCCAACTCCGCTTGATACTTAGTCATATGACTAAGTATCAACGACGCGTCCGTTAAGTGCAACCGGCATCTCGCAACTGGGCCCTCGAATCTCGCCGATTGGGCCTTAACCTGGAGCGGTGACTTCCTTCGTGCTGG
>CAZVVS010000530.1:0-3405 GCA_964630585.1 uncultured Gordonia sp. | reverse complement strand
GCCGACCACCTGACGGTGCTCTCCCCGTCGGGGAAGTTCGTTCCCCGATCGCTGCACCAGGATTTACTGCTGATCGGGGCGGGCAGCGGTGCGACGCCACTGATGTCGATCGTGAAATCGACGCTGATCGGGGGGAGTGGCGCCATCTACTTCCTCTACGCCAACCGCAGCTCCGACGACGTGATTTTCGCCGCCGAGCTCGACGAGATCATGACCGAGTTTCCCGACCGTCTCACCGTCCACCATCACCTCGACGATCGCGACGGGGTGATGACACGCGAGCAGTTGGCCCCGCAGTTGCGGTCTTACGGGCGGTGCGACGTCTACCTCTGCGGCCCCGACGGGTTCATGACAATGGTGCGCGGTGCGCTCGCTGAGGCCGGTGTCCCGTCGGCACACGTCCACACCGAGATCTTCCAGTCGTTGGCCGGCGATCCGTTCGCCGACATCGTGATCCCGCCCATCACGGAGAGCCCCGATGACGCCACGGTGCGCGTCGCGCTGGGCGGGACCACCCACACGCTGTCCTGGCCGCGGGAGACCCCGCTGCTCGATGTCCTGCTGTCGAAAGGGCTCGACGCGCCCTACTCGTGCCGCGAAGGGGCCTGCAGCGCATGCGCGTGCACGGTCCGGTCCGGCGATGTGCGGATGCGGCGCAACGACACCCTCGTCGACGCCGATCTGGCCGCCGGATTGACGTTGGCGTGCCAGGCCGTCCCCGTCTCCGACGACGTCGGGATCGAGTTCGACCAGTAGCCGACTCGCCTCCTCGGGCGCGGGATACGGTGGGATCGTGGCTTCCAAGCTCCCCCCGACGTCGCGGTTCGCGCGCGGTAGGAAGATGACGGCCGTCGCGGCGAACCATGTCGTGCGCGACGCGGGTCGTCGGGTGTCGTCGGTAGGCAAGTCGCCGCAGGAGAAGGAGCAGGCACGCGACAAGACAGTGATTCTGCTGGCCAATCAGCTGACCAACGTGCTCGGCGGCATGAAGGGCGCCGCGATGAAAGTCGGTCAGATGTTGTCGGTCCTCGACATGCCGTACCTGCCCGACGAGGTGGCACCACAGTTCCAGGAACGGTTGGCCGTCCTGCGTGATCAGGCCCCCGAGATCGACGCGGAGACGATGAGCGCCGCAGTCGCCCACGAACTCGGTCGACCACTGGACCAGGTGTTCGCCCGGTTCGGGACCGGCGCCGTCGCGTCGGCGTCGATCGGCCAGGTCTACCGCGCCACGCTGCACGACGGGCGTGAGGTCGCAGTGAAGATCAAGTACCCGGGGATCGACGACGCGGTGCGTGCCGACATCAAGAATCTGGTGGCGTTCCTCAAGTTCTGGCGTCGCAAACTGCCCGCGTTGGGAAGCAAGCAGCTCATCGCCGAGCTCCGCTCGACCTTGGCCAGCGAGTTGGACTACGTCGCCGAGGCGCGCAACCAGGCGAGCCTGGCAAGTGCGTACGAGGGGCACCCGTTCATCGTCGTGCCCCGTGTCGTCGAGGGTCTGTCGACCGACCAGATGCTGGTGACCGAGTGGTTCGACGGCGAGCCGCTGGCGTCGGCGACGACCCAGCCGGCACAGCAGCGTGACCGGATCGGCGAGATCATCTACCGCTTCTACATCGGCTCCATCTACCGGATCGGCGAGTTCTCCGGCGACCCCCACCCGGGCAACGTGCTGCTGGCGTCCGACGGCCGGGTGGGTTTCGTCGACTTCGGCTCCTATAAGCAGATCGACGCCGATGCGCGCGCGTTCGAGCTCGCCGTGTGGCGTGCCGGCGCGGCGCAGGACGGCGACGAGGTGCTGCGGTTGGCGTTGACGCAGGGCGTGTTCGACGGCAATTCCGCGATCTCGGCCGACAAATCCCTGCAGTACACGCTGCAGGCCTTCGGATGGCAGATGGTCGACGACGAGGTGACGATGACCCGCGAGCGCGCGGGGGGCGTCATGTCCGTTCTCGACCCCCGGGGTGAGTCATTCACCGACATGCGCGAGCAGTTCCTCCCCGCCGAGATCCTCGTGTCGCGCCGGGTCGACATGCTCACCGCCGGGATGCTGGGGCAGCTCGAGGCGACGGCCAATTGGTTCCGCATCGCCGCAGAGTGGGTGTACGACGCGGAGCCGGTCACCGCGCTGGGTCGCGCCGAACAGCAGTGGCGCGAGCGGCGCCGCGGCTCGGGCGGTTCGACTCAGTAGTCCTCGTCGTCCTCGTCGTCGGTGACCGCCAGGTGTAGCGGCTTGCTCACGTCGATCTCGACGCCCTCGTCGAGATTCGCCGTGATGATGCCGATGATCGACCGGGTGACCTGGTTGATGAACAGGTCGCGGTCCATGGCGCCGTCACCGGATGCCTCGCTGCGGATCCACCAGTCGGCGGCCGAGGCGGCCATTCCGAACACGGAGTACACGACCAACTCGAATTGGCGGTGGTCGCTGATGAAGTCGGAGAGAAGCTCCTCGGCCACTTCCGAAGCACGGTCGACGGCACCGCGCGCAAGGATCAGCGGATGCTCGGTGTCACCGGTGGCCGACAGGTACTGGCCGGTAGCCAGGAACTGGACGACGTTGGGATGCTCCTCGATGGTGTCGGCGAGCTCACTGACCAGTCGCGCCACGATCTGCTCGCCGGAATCCTCGTAGATGTTCAGCGTGCCCGACAGGCGGTCCCACAGCATCTCCACCCAGTGCTCGAGGATGGCCCGGTAGAGGTCGTTCTTGGTGTCGAAGAACCGGTAGAGCTTGGGTTTGCGGACGCCCATCTCGGCGCAGATGTCGTCGAGTGTGGCCTGCGGTCCGATGGTGTCGATCGTCCGGATGGACGCTTCGACGAATTCCGCGCGGACCTTGATGCGGTGATCGGCCCACCGGGTGGTGCGGGCGTCTTCACGCTTGGCAGCTACCGGACTGGGCACGGATCAACGATACGCGATCCATCCACCGCAACGCTGCCGTCCGAGACGCAGCGGTTGGGCGCTCGGGAGGTCAGGCGCGCTGCGCCGGAGTGAGTCGGACCATGATCACGCAGCTGGTGCCGCCGAAATCAGACAACACGCTGGTGGTGAACCCGGCCGGGGCGGGATGGGTGACGGCGAGAACTTGGTCCAGGACGCCCTCGATGATGCTGTACGACACGGCCGGATCGGTGCGTGTCACATCGTGCAGCGTGCAAGAGCAGATGGAGATGTTGAGGACATCGGCGACCATGGATGTCGACTGCACTTCAAAGCCGAGCTTGGTCAACGTCGATTCGATTACCTGGACCGGGTCAGCGGCTGCGGAGTCCTGATGGTGGTCGAGGGTCGGTGCGGCCCATCGTCGGCCGATCTCGACGGCGGCGGCCCGGCGCGACTCCTCGTCGTCGCCGAGGCTTTCCACAAGCAGGCCGATAAGGCGCAATTCGGGTTTGGGGA
>CAZVVS010000529.1:0-3410 GCA_964630585.1 uncultured Gordonia sp. | reverse complement strand
CGTCGATCGACATCGCAGCCGGCGACGAGTACGAGCTCGAGGAGGACGGCAGGTTCTCGTGGGTGATCACCCTGCGGGTCGCCGTCCAAGCCGTCCGGACGGCGGTTGCCCGCAACGCGTGCGAACACCGACGCGTCGAGTCCGAGCCGTTCTGTCCGACCTGTGGTGTCCGCATCGACGATGCAGCGGCCTGGCGGTGGACGGCGTCGGGGAACGACGAGACCGTCTGATCCGTTGCCGGGTCAGACGGTCAGCTCGTCGTGGAGCACGTCGGCGAGGATCGACACGGCACCGACGGTGTCGTCGCTGAGCGCTTGGGCGGCGGCGGATCGGTCGTTTCGTCGCAGTCGGACCAGCGTGTAGCGGAGATCCTTGCCGAAGGCCCGTTCGATCTGATCTGCCATCCAGGAGGCGAGCTCGGGGGCCTTGGATGCGATCGTCTCGCCGATGGTTCTCGCACCGCCGGCGTCCACGAGCCGCACGAGGTCGTGGATGTCGGAGCCGACCTTCTCGGGATGGTTGCTGTTGGGGCGACGGACCATCGACACGGTCTTGAGGGCGACGAGCGAAGGGATCGTGGCGATGGGCAGGATCGCCTCCGCTGCGGTCCCACCGGTCGTGTCGGTCACCGTCACCGCTTCGGTGGTTGTGGTGTCCAATGCGAGGCTGCGTGCGAGAGCGAACGCCCGTCGCTCTGGGTCGGGAGGGAGTGGTTCGTCGGCCAGATCCATGACATCGACCTCGACGTCCACGCCGTCGACGGGAACGGTGACGTCACCGTTCGCGACGAGGATCGTCGGGTCCTCGGCCACCAGGCGATCGAGCAGTTGCGCCTGCGAGCGCGCCACGGTGTCGGCATCGGCGGTCGGGCGGGTGACCGATCCCAGGCGGATGAAGACGGCGATGCCGCCGATGAGGACCCACGGCTCGTCGGTCGGGAACCGTGCCAGCGCTCGTACCGAGCTGGCGAGCACGCTGTCCGCGGGAGCGGCGAGCTGGATCTCACCAGACACGCCGGACCTCGGGGCTCAGGTCACGGCTCCACAGCTCGAGCATCTCGCGACCCCGAGCCGGGTCAGCGGCGAGATCGAGCGCGGCGACGACCGGACTGGGCGCAAGGAACTCGGTGTGAAACGCGTGGCTCCGGTCGTAGCGCCGCCAGCACACGTACGGCGACGGTGCCACGGCCACCGTGCACGCGTGGGATCCGTACTCGGCCGACCCGAGGAGACTGCGTGCGAGGGCGAGGACCCCGTTGTCGGGCACGTAGAAGTCCGGCGGAGCCCCGCCGCTCATCACGACCGGCGCTCCCCACGCGGCCGCTGCGCCGATATCGGCCAGGACCCATCCCGGTCCCGACGGACCGTCGAGGCCAACCTGGAGCCGCTCGTTCACACGTCCGCCGCCAGGGCGGGGGAGGTCGGCCAGGGGTAACCGGTGCGGGTGCCACACGTCGAGGACGGCCTCGAACAGGTCGGGAACGACGGGGTCCCCGTCGTCGTCGACGAGCCCGGCAGCGCGGAGCGCGGCGAGCTGCTTGGAGACCGTCCCTGGAGCGCGACCGACGAGAGCGGCTGTGGCGCGCACGCCTTCGCCTGCCGTGCCGTCGAGCACGGCGAGCGCGACGTCGAGAGTCGACGCTGCTTCGAGGCGGACCTTGGTTGGCGCGCGTGATCCTGGGCCCTCGGTCGAAGCGACGGCCGTGTCGACGAGCAGCGGCCGGCGCCAGATGCGCAGCCGACCGCGAGCGTCGAAGAACCCGATGTCGGCGCGAGCGAGCTCGTCGGCGACAGCCTTGGAGACGCGACGAGCTACGACGACCGGGTACTGGCCCTTCGTCGTCCGGCGCCGCAGGCGGGCGGCATCAGCGACCGTCGGGATCGGCTTCACCTCGATCACCACGGGCACGCCTTCGATCTCACCCGACGCGTCCCACTGGTGTCGTCCTGTCTGGACCTCACGGTCGAACCGATGCACGAGGTCGACCTGGTCGAGCGCGAGCTCGAAGGCATCCCAGAGCGAGGTCTCGGCGGCAACGGGCACGTCGGTACCTTACCGTCCGTTTCCTGTTTCCGTGCACAGAAACAGGAAACCGAGGACCTCACGTCTCCGCGCCGAGCACCTCGTCGATGATCGGCTGCCAGGCCGCCCGCTCCGCATCCCGGCGATTGCCGCGCACGGTGCGATCCAGGGAGCGGCGCCGGTCGTCGGCCGAGCGACCCAGGTCGACCTCGATCCGCCAGGCGTCGCTGCCCCGGTTCTGCAGGTGACGACGCGTCGGTGCCGTCAGCGCCGGTGGTTCGCGAGGCGGACGATGTGGTCGACCGCCTCCGCGGGTTCGTCGGTCGCGAAGAACAGCTCCGCGTCGCGCGGGTCGATCGTCCGCGCCGGGAGCATCGCCTCTCGGAACAGCTCGTCGAGGTTCCGCCAGTACTCCCGCCCGATGCCCACGATCGGGAACCGCGCCACCTTCCCCGTCTGGATGAGGGTCGCGATCTCGAACACCTCGTCGAGGGTCCCGTAGCCTCCGGGCAGGAACACGAACGCCCGGGAGTACTTGACCAACATGACCTTGCGGACGAAGAAGTAGTGGAAGCTCACCGAGCGGTCGACGTAGGGGTTGGTGTGCTGCTCGCGCGGGAGCTGGATGTTGCAGCCGATCGACAGCCCCCCGGCCTCGCGGGCGCCCCGGTTCGCCGCCTCCATGATCCCCGGCCCCCCACCGGTGATCACCCCGAAGCCGGCCTCCGCCAGTCGTCGGCCCACCTCACGGGCCTGCTCGTACCAGGGGTCACCCTCGGGCACGCGGGCCGACCCGAAGACCGTCACGCAGGGCTCCACGTGACGCAGCGCCACGAAGCCCTTCACGAACTCCCGCCAGATGCGCAGCGAGCGCACGAGGTCGCCGGCGCCACCCTCGGGGCCGCGCAGCAGGTGGATGTCCTCCACCGAGACGCCGACCGGCGTCACGGCTCCGGGGTCGTCGTCGGGCACGGCGGCCGATGCTACGACGGGGGGCACCGATGACGGCACCGGTCCTCACCTTCATCGGTGCCACCGGCACCGTCACCGGCAGCCGGTTCCTCGTCGACCACCCCGACGGCCGCGTGCTCGTCGACTGCGGGCTCTACCAGGGCGAGAAGCACCTGCGGGAGCGCAACTGGAAGCCGTTCCCCGTCGACCCGGCGTCGCTCGACGCCATCCTGCTCACCCACGCGCACGTCGACCACTGCGGGTGGATCCCCCGGCTCGTCGCCGACGGGTTCCGGGGCGAGGTCATCGCCACGTCCACCACGGTCGAGCTCTGCAAGATCGTGCTGCCCGACAGCGGCCACCTGCAGGAGGAGGAGGCGCGCTACGCCAACCTGCGGGGCTACTCCAAGCACCACCCAGCGCTGCCGCTCTACACC
>CAZVVS010000528.1:0-3426 GCA_964630585.1 uncultured Gordonia sp. | reverse complement strand
ACAAGACCCGGCACTTCGACCGCATCGTCGACGAGGTGCAGGGCTTCTTCGAGGTCCACCGCGCGCTCGGCTCCCACCCGGGTGGCGTCCACATCGAGCTCACCGGCGAGAACGTCACCGAGTGCCTGGGCGGAGCCCAGGAGATCTCCGACGATGATCTGGCCGGCCGATACGAGACGGCCTGCGACCCGCGTCTCAACACCCAGCAGTCGCTGGAGCTGGCGTTCCTCGTCGCGGAGATGCTCCGGGGATAGCCCACTGGGGGCCAGGATCAGGCGTCAGCCCGCTGACGACAACCCCATCAGCAGGTGTGCGCCGATCCACCAGCCGCCCGCGGCGATGGCGGCGATCACCGCGGCGTACAGGCACAGCCAGACGAGTACCGTCACGGCGCGGCCTGAGTCCTCGGCATCGTGTTCGTCGAAGTCGGGTACCTCGTGGTCGGCGCTACCGTCCAGGTCGAGGATGCTGAACCGGTGCCCGGCAGGCTCGGCGTCGTCCCTTGCTGCACCTCCACCGGTCGGAGGGCCGTCGAAGAGGGCGGTGCCGGCTGGGCCGATCCGGTCGGGTGACGCGCCGACATCGTCGTGACCGGGGTGGCGGTTTCGGAAGCGCGCTGCCGTCGACCGCTCGGCCGAGCGTTGCGGGGCGGGCACCGTGAACCGGGGAAGGCGCAGCTGCGCCGATGCGTCGGCCAGGGCGCGGGCCATCTCGAAACCGTCGCGGTAGCGGTTGGCCGGATCGCGCTCGGTGGCCCGCAGGACGATCTCGTCGAACTGGGCGGGGATACCGTCGACGACGTCCCCGGGGGCGGGCACGTCATAGGTCAACCGGGCATAAGCCAGGCCGAGCGGTGTGTCGCCGTGGAACGGAGTGCGCCCGGTCAACAGCTCGAACATGACCACGCCGGTCGAGTACACATCCGATCGCGCGTCCGCCCGCGTCGATTCCACCTGCTCCGGTGATAGATAGGCGGCGGTGCCCAGAATCACACTGGCCGAAGTGATGCCCGCCTCGGCGACGGCCCGCACCAAGCCGAAGTCGGCGATCTTCACGTCGCCGTCATCGGAGATCAGGATGTTCTCGGGCTTGACGTCGCGGTGGACGAGGCCCGCCGCGTGGGCGGTGCCGAGACCGCCCAGGACGGGCCCAAGCGCGGCCGACACCGCGTGCGGGGGCATGGGGCCGCGCTCGCGCAACAGCTCCCGCAGGCTGCCGCCCTCGACGAGCTCCATGACGAGGAACACGACCTGGTCGTCGATGCCCTGGTCGTAGACATTGATCAGGCCGGGGTGCTTGAGCCCGGCCACCGCGCGCGCCTCGAACTCGAACCGAGAGAGGAAGACGGGGTCGTCGCGGTAGGCGGCGTCCATCACCTTGACCGCCACTGGCCGGTGCAGGCGCTGGTCACGGCCGAGATAGACCGCACTCATTCCGCCGCGCGCGATGAGTGCGTCGATCCGGTAGCGCCGGTCGACGAGCGATCCGAGTAGCGGATCGTCGCGTGTCGCGGCGTTGGGGGGTGGGCCCGGTTTCACCCCTGCGAATCTACCGGGTCGGCAGGCCTGCGCCCGGGAGGCACAACCGGGCGGTGCGCGGCGGAAAGGGCTGACGGGCGGGTGGGTACGCTGGGCGCGTGAGTTCGTTGCCACTGACCGAGGATTTCCTGCCCGAGGATGCGCAGACGCTGACGCTCGGCGAGGTCGCCGCCCGTCTGCGCGTTTCGACCAACCGTGTGCGGACGCTGATCCGCGACCATCACCTGCTCGCGTGCTCGCGCGGCGGTGAGCCCGTCGTCCCAGCCCTGTTCTTCGACGACGGTGGCATCGCCAAGCACTTCAACGGCCTCGTCGATGTGCTCCTCGACGGCGGGTTCTCGCGGGATGAGGCGATGCGGTGGCTGTTCACCGAGATAGATGATCTCGGGATGCATCCGGCTGCGGCGCTGCACTCGCACTCGGCACGCGAGGTCATCCGCCGCGCCCAGGCGGCGGCCTTCTAACTCGACTACCGGCGCGCGTCGCCGATCAGAGGGGAAGGGGCCCCGCCGAGGAGCCGGCGCACCCGCAACGGGTCGGGCCGCAGTAGGGAAGCGGCGGCCAGTGCGCCGAGCGCGAAGGCCACGAGTAGTTCGACTGGCTTGTACAGGACGATCGAGTCGTCGGGCTGGAAGACGATCAGCAAGACGGTCGACGCCGCCACGACGGCGGCGCGCAACCATGGGGGAAGAGTGAAAGCGACCGCCAGGCAGAGGACCCACGTGTAGTACCACGGCAGCGTCGAGGGCTCCAGCAGCAGGACCGCGAGCATGGCCAGGGTCATGCCCGCCATGGCGCGCCGCGCGGTCTGCCGGTACCGGACCCACAGGGCCACGAGGATCACCGCGAGCGCCACCGCCCCGACCGCGCGCGTGTACACCAATACCGACTGCAGGTTCCACGCCTGCCAAGGTGCCGCGACCCACGTGATCACATGGCCGACCAGGGTCGGAACAGACAACCAGTTGATGATGCGACCCGCCCACCCCAGGCCGGTCAACCAGCCGAGCCCCAGGCCGCTGGCCGCGGTGATGACGGCGAAAACGGCCACCGGGATGGCGGCGGTGGCGGCGAACACCCCGGCGATGCGGCGCCGCGACAACGGTGGCCCGTCCTTCTCGCGAAGATGGGCCAACCAGATCCAGAAGATGAACGGGATCGCGATCGCGGCGGTGATCTTGATCGTCGCCGCCAGCCCGAGGACCGCGAGCCCGCTGGCCGGTCGGCCCAGCACCGCCAGCGTGACGCCGGTGACCAGCACGCCCATCATCAGCAATTCGACGTGCGCTCCGGCGACGAGGTGGATGAGGATCATCGGGTTCAGCAGCGCCAACCACAGCCCCTGCTGGGGGGAGGCGCCGAGGTGGCGGGCCAGGCGTGGCACCGCCCAGAGGCTCAACAACAGGCCCGGGATCAGGACCGCCCGCATCAGCTGGACGCCCAGGATCACGTCGCCGTCTGCCAGGGAGGCGACGCCGCGCCCGAGCCACATGAAGGTTGGCCCGTAGGGGGCGGTGGTGGCCGCCCACACCTGGGCCATGGAGTCGAGCATCGGGCCGGGCTGGTGCACCGGGCCGTCGGAGTAGGGGTTGAAGCCGGCGCGGAACACCTGCGCCTGGGCCAGGTACGCATAGACGTCGCGACTGTAGATGGGCACCGTCATGGTCAGCGGCGCTGCCCACGCGAGTACTGCCGCTTGGACCTGTCCGACGGTGGGCACGTCGGGGCCGGGGTGGGCGACGAAGCGCCCGATCCGAACCCAGCAGTAGACGAGGATCGCCACACCGACCCAGAAGGCGACCGCGGCTATGGTCTTCCCGTGGCCGTAAGACAACAAGGCCAGCCCGGCGTCTTGCGCGACGGTGTTTATCCGCGGGATGTCGGCGAC
>CAZVVS010000527.1:0-3426 GCA_964630585.1 uncultured Gordonia sp. | reverse complement strand
TGTCGCGACGGTGCATGGTGAGAAGGTCGTGCTGCGACTGCTCGACAAGCAGCGGTCGTTGATCGGCCTCGACAAGATGGGGATGCCGCAGGACTTCATCACGGCCTACTTGAAGATCGTCAAGTCACCGCTCGGCATGCTGCTGGTGACAGGGCCGACCGGCTCGGGCAAGACGACGACGCTCTACGCGACGCTCACCGAGGTCAACGACCCGTCCAAGAACGTCGTGACGGTCGAGGATCCTGTCGAGTACCAGTTCTCCGGCATCAACCAGATGCAGATCTCCGAGGCCGCCGGCATCACCTTCGCTGATGGTCTGCGCGGCATCCTACGTCAGGACCCCGACACGATCCTCGTCGGCGAGATCCGCGATATCGAGACGGCTCGGATCGCCATGCAGGCCTCGCTCACCGGCCACTTCGTGCTGTCGTCGCTGCACGCCGTCGATTCGGTCGCTGCCGTTCACCGCTTCACCGACATGGGGTTGGAGCCGTTCCTGATCGCGTCGGCGTTAAGCGGGGTGATCGGCCAGCGTCTCCTCCGCCGCAACTGCCCGTCGTGTACCACCGATTTCCGCCCTTCGCCTGAGCAAGTCCGACTCGTCGCAGCGCAGATTCAATCGGCGAAGGCAACGTTCAAGAAGGGTGCCGGGTGCAACGTCTGCGGTTACACCGGCTACCGAGGCCGCGTCGGCGTCTACGAGTTGTTGACGGTGAGCGACAGGCTTCGCCAGCAGATCGTTAACCGGGAGACGCACGCCGAGATGCGCAAGACGGCGATCGCCGAGGGCATGAAGACGATGCAGATGCAGGCCTTCCAGATGGTCGCCGATGGAATCACCACGATCGAGGAAGTCGTGCGTGCCGTGTACGCACCAGGGATCGACGTCGACGGTGGCCCGGTCGGCGAGCTTATGCCGGCGAAGCCGGAGTTGGATGCGAGCGACGAGCAGTCCGAAGACGACTTCGAGGAGATCGAACCGCTGAGCGATGTCGCTTCGGTTGGAGACTTGTTGCAGCCGGTGGAGGGATCATGACGGCAACGATGGTGAAGTTCCGCTACGAAGCGGAGACGCTCGACGGCCAGTCGGTCAAGGGCACGGTGGAGGCGGCCTCCGCACTGGCAGCGCGCAACGAGCTCGCGGTGCGCGGCATGCGCGTCACCAAGATCGTCGAGCGCAAGGGTCTCAACGTCGAGCTCACCAAACAGAAGGTGCCGCTGCTTGAGATCATGCACTTCTCGCGGCAGATGGCAACCTTCATTCGTGCGGGTATTCCCATTGTCGAGGCTCTCGATACGCTGCGCGCCGATAGCAAGAACAAGCGCTTCCAGACGGTCCTCGAGGATGTCGTCGAGAAAGTCGGTACCGGCGGCGTCACCCTTGGCGACGCGATTGCCACCCACAGTGATGTGTTCCCGAGCTACTTCCTCGCCATGCTTCGCTCGGCGGAGCTGACGGGCAAGATGGACGACGCGTTCATGCAGCTGCATCGCTACATCCGGCGCGATGTGCAGCTCACCAAGCAGGTGCGCAAGGCGCTCATCTACCCGTGCATCCTGCTGTCGGTCGCGTTCGGCGTCGTGGCCATCATCGTGGTCTTCGTGATCCCGAAGTTCGCCGAGTTTTTCGAGTCGTTCGACGCCGAGCTTCCACTGCCAACACGGATGCTGATGGCGATCGCCGACTTCGTCGGTTCGACCGCGGGAGCTATCTTCGGGGTTGTACTTGTCGGCGTGATCGTCGGCGTGATCACCTACGTCCGCACCCAGGGAGGGCGACGCAACCTCCACGCGCTGCTCCTCAAGATTCCGGTCCTCAACACCGTGGTGGTCTACGGCGCGACCGAGCGGTTCACCCGCATCCTCGCTGTGCTGCTGGATGCCGGCGTACCGCTCGCCGAGGCGATGCCCAGCGCTATCGACTGCACCACCAACATCATCTTCCGCGAACGGCTGTCGGTCGCGTCCGACGCGGTACTTGTCGGTCGAGGTTTCGCGGATCCGATCGCCGACACAGAACTTTTCCCTCCGACGGTGGTGTCGATGATCCGGGTCGGCGAACGCACCGGTGAGTTGTCGGATCAGCTTGAGAACATCGCCGGGTTTTTCGAGGAGGAGCTCGACTACGCCGTCGACAAGCTCACCCAGTGGTTCGAGCCGATCATCATCCTGATCATCGGCGTGGTCGTGGGCTTCGTCGCCCTGGCCATGGTGAGCGCCATGTACGGCATCTACGGCCAGGTGGAGAGCTGACCCAGGTGAAGTTTTTCCCAAGAACTGGTTGACATCTCATCAGCGGTTCGCTTTGATAGTGAAGCCCGGTGGGGAACTGAGTCGGAGCTACTGACCATTCACGTCATCCCGCTTGAGGGTTGACTACTAAAGGGAGATACAACATATGAACACGCTTCAGAAGCGCGCCGCTCAACGCGGTCAGGGTGGCTTCACCCTGATCGAGCTCCTCGTGGTCATCGCGATCCTGGCAATCCTTGCCGGTGTGGTCGTCTTCGCCGTCGGCAACACGACTGACAGCGCCAAGACCACGGCCTGCAAGGCCGAAGCCAAGACCCTTTCGGTCGCCGCCAATGCCACGAAGGCGTCTCGCCTGACGAACGCATCAGGGTCCATTGGCGACTTCCTGGATGCGACCCTGGTCAGCGGTGTCTACACCGGCACGTACTTCGTCGCCACTGAGACTGCCAACACCAGCGTCGCCTTCACGCCGACCGCGGCCGGTACGGCGGAGATCGCCAAGGGCTGCGTCCAGCCGAAGAACGTCACCTACTCATAACTCGTCCTTCGGGACTGAGTGTGGCGGGGCCTCCTGGTCCCGCCACACTCGCGTTTGTGAACGGCGATCCACTACCGTCAGGACCTGTGATGCACGTCGCGTCGACCGACACCCTCGATCCGCTCCTCCGCTACCTGTGGCAGTACGGTGCGACCGACCTCCACCTGTCGGCAGGGGGCACCCCCCGCGTCCGTATCGACGGCAAACTGCTCGCGGTGACCGACGCGCCGGTCTCCACCCCTGAGTTCCTGGGCACGATCGTCGACGAGCTATTGAGCGAGGACGATCGTCGTCAGTTCGACGAGGAGCGTCAATTCGACTTCGCGTTCAACTGGGGCACGACGGCGCGGTTCCGGGCGAACGCCTTCTACCAGCTCGACCAGCCGGCGTTGGCGCTGCGCCTGATTCCCAGCGAGATTCCGGCGCCGGAGCAACTCGGGCTTCCGGCGGTGTGCGGCCAGCTGGTCAATCGGCCCCACGGGCTCGTGCTCGTGACCGGCCCGACCGGTTCGGGCAAGTCGACCACCCTGGCGGCGATGATCGGCTGGATCAACCAGAACAGGCCGCTGCACATCCTCACCATCGAGGACCCGGTCGAGTACATCCACCCGTCGAAGATGGCGCTGGTCAACCAG
>CAZVVS010000526.1:0-3437 GCA_964630585.1 uncultured Gordonia sp. | reverse complement strand
GCGCTCGGCCTGGACTTCGAGGAACTCGTCGTCGTCGAGGATGCGGCGGATGACCTCGTGCATGTCATACGGCTGGTTGGCCGAGTCCGGGATCAGCGTGTCGAGCTCGAGGTCCTCGTCGGTCAGGTTGTCCTCGATCGACCCGGACGGCGCGGGGATCGGGGTGTTCGGCGGCTCGGCGCGGTTGTTGCTCGGCAGGTAGGACAGCAGCTCCTTGACGTACTCGAGCGCATCCTCCTCGTCGTGGGCGACGTAGTGGGCCGCACCCGAGCGCACCATGTGCGTGTGCGCACCGCCGAGGTCCTCCATCGTGACGTCCTCGCCGGTGACGGTCTTGATGACGTCGGGCCCGGTGACGAACATCTGGCTGGTCTGGTCGACCATGACGACGAAGTCGGTGAGCGCGGGTGAGTAGACGTGCCCGCCCGCGGCCGCGCCCATGATCAGCGAGATCTGCGGGATGACGCCGGAGGCGCGCACGTTGCGGTGGAAGATCTCGCCGTAGAGCGCCAGCGACACGACGCCCTCCTGGATGCGGGCACCAGCGCCGTCGTTGATGCCGATGAGCGGGCGGCCGGTCTTGATCGCCAGATCCATGACCTTGACGATCTTCTCGCCGTACACCTCGCCGAGGCTGCCTCCGAACACGGTGAAGTCCTGTGAGAAGACGCAGACCTCGCGGCCGTCAATCGTGCCGTAGCCGGTCACGACGCCGTCACCGAGCGGCTTGTTCTCGCCGAGACCGAAGTTGGTGGAGCGGTGGCGTGCCAGCGCGTCGATCTCGACGAACGAGCCCTCGTCGAGCAGGTGGGTGATGCGCTCGCGCGCAGTCAGCTTGTTCTTGGCGTGAACCTTTTCCACCGCAGCCTCGCCAACCGGATGCTTGGCCTCTTCGAGGCGCTTGCGCAAGTCGGCGAGCTTGCCGGCGGTCGTGTGGATGTCGTTGGCCGACGAGTCCTGCGATGCGGTGGTCATGGGGGTTCATGCTAACGACCGGCAGTCTCGGTGCGCCAGCAGCCCCGCGGGGCGGCGGTGATGGCGGGCGCGTCGCGGCCTGGCGGGCATAGAGTTGCAGGCATGTCCGATCTTCTCGAACACCTCGCCGGGACCCGGTGGCGCCAGGTCGACGTCGTCGACTCGACCGGGTCCACCAACGCCGATCTAGCCGCCGCGGCGGCGACCGGCGATATCGACGGCCGGGTGCTCATCGCACGGCACCAGACCGCTGGCCGCGGTCGCCACGACCGGGTGTGGACCACCGGGCCAACCGGGGCGCTGACGTTCTCCGTCGGTGTCGGCGTCGGCGGCGCGACGGCGGCCATGGGTTGGCTGTCACTGCTCGCGGGCGTCGCGGTGGCCGACGCCCTCGCGCGCACCATCAGGTTCGACGCAACCCCCGGGGTGAAGTGGCCCAACGACGTGCTGATCGCCGAGCGCAAGGTCGCCGGAGTGCTCTCCGAGTACATCGCCGGGCCCGACGGTGGCCAGGCGGTGATCGGGATGGGGATCAACACCTCGATGACGGCTGACCGGTTGCCCGTGCCAGAGGCGACCTCGGTCCTCGTCGAGTCCGGTCGGGTGGTCGACGACGACGAGTTGGTCGTGGACATCCTGCGCGAACTCGACGCTGAACTGGCGCTATGGCCCGCGCGCCTGGACGAGTTGCTCGCCGAGTACCGGAGCAAGTGCGTGACGCTGGGACAGCGGGTGCGCTTGGTGCTGCCGGCCGACCGTGAACTGATCGGTACGGCCGTCGACGTCGATCGGCAGGGCCGCCTGCTCGTGGCCGTCGACGGCGGTACGACGACCGCGGTCGCCGCCGGCGACGTCACGCACCTGCGCGGATTCAGCACCTTCGAGCCGAGCTGACCGTCGTCGCCCGCGGGTGCACCTATGCTCGTGGACATGGGATATCCCGCACACAACCTGGCGCCAGGTGAGGCCGTGGTCCTGCACCGGCACCCGCACTGGAAGCTGCTGATCGGGCCGTTCGTGATCTTCGCGATCGTGACCCTGCTGGCGGGCGTGCTCGCCGGGATCATCAGCGGTTCGTCGCTGCACGGCGGAGGTCGGACAGCAGCGTTCACCGCGGTGGGCGTGTTCTGGGGCATCGCGCTGGTGTGGGGCGTTCTGCGTCCACTGATCAGCTGGGCGACGACCCACTTCGTGGTCACCGACCGACGCGTCATCTACCGCAACGGCATCCTCACCCGGGCCGGCATCGACATCCCGATCTCCCGCATCAACACCGTCGAGTTCCGGCACGGCCTGGTGGACCGGATGCTGCGCACCGGCACCCTCGTGATCGAGTCGGCCTCCGACGAGCCGCTGACCTTCCACAACATTCCCGACGTCGAGCGGGTGCACGCGATGCTCTACGAGGAGGTGCTCACCGACCATGCCGACGAGCAGCACTGAACGCACAGGCGCGATGACCGAGGTCTTGCTTGCCGAGGACGACGCCGCCATCGCCGAGCCATTGGCGCGCGCGCTGACCCGCGAGGGGTACGGGTGCGTCGTCGTCGGCGACGGGGCGACGGCCCTGGAACAGGCCGTCGACCCGAGGTTCGAGTTGCTGGTGCTCGACCTCGGACTTCCCAAAATGGACGGGTTGGAGGTTTGCCGCGAGTTGCGGAACCGCCGTCCCGACCTGCCGGTGCTGATGCTCACGGCGCGCACCGACGAGGTCGATTTCGTGGTCGGACTCGACGCCGGGGCCGACGACTACGTCGGCAAGCCGTTCCGCCTCGCCGAACTGCTCGCTCGGGTGCGCGCCCTGCTGCGTCGCCGTCCGCCCGTCGCCGAGGAGGTCCTCGTCGGCGGGGCCATCGTCTTGGACACCAGGGCCCGCCGCGTGCTCGTCGACGGTGAGGACGTCGTCCTGGCCAACCGCGAGTTCGACCTGTTGCAGTTCCTCATGGCCCGGCCAGGGCAAGTCGTCAGCCGTGACGAACTGGTCACACAGGTGTGGGGGTCGGCCGACTTGCGGTCATCGAAGACCCTCGACATGCACGTTTCGTGGTTGCGCCGGAAGATCGGCGACGACGTCGGGGATCGGCCGCGCCACATCATCACGGTGCGCGGCATGGGCTTCCGGTTCGATGCTTGACCACCCGTCCGTGCCGCACGGGGCCTGATGCGCCGCCGCATCCGGACGTCGATGATCGGCATGTTGCTGATCGTCGGGGTCATGCTCGGTGTCCCGCTGTCGGTCATCGCGTGGTGGTGGATCGCCGACAACGCCCACCAGGATCTCGACCTCCGCCTCAAGCACATCGCCAGCGAGTTGATCCAGATGGAGGGGCCCGGCGGGGAGCTCGACCCGGCTGCGCTCACCTCGTCGCGCCTGGGGCTGCTCATGCCCGACGGCGGCCAGCTGCGGATCACCCACCACGTCCCCGCGCGTGCGCAATCGGAGGCCGCCTCGGCGATGATCA
>CAZVVS010000525.1:0-3438 GCA_964630585.1 uncultured Gordonia sp. | reverse complement strand
CGCGTCCTGTTCGGAGGTCACCGTGGCGCCATCCGGATCGCGCCGTCCAAGCGGATGGTCTCGCCGTTGAGCATGCCGTTGTCGATGATGCTCATGGCGAGCTTGGCGTACTCGTCAGGCTCGCCGAGGCGGCTCGGGTGGGGCACGTCCTTGGCGAGCGAGGCGCGGACGTCCTCGCTCAGCCGATTGAGCAGCGGTGTGTCGAACGTACCCGGGGCGATGGTGGTGACCCGGATCTGCTTGCCGGCCAGGTCCCGGGCGGCAACCAGGGTCATCCCGACGATCCCGGCCTTGGCCGAGGCATAGGGAATCTGTCCGATCTGCCCTTCGAAGGCGGCGACCGACGCGGTCAGGATGCACACACCCCGGTCACCGTCGACGGGCTCGTTTCGGGCCATCCGGGCCGCGGCCAGCCGCAGTACGTTGAACGTTCCTATGAGGTTGATCGAGACGACCTCGGTATACAGGTCGAGGTCACCGGGGTTGCCCTCCCGGTCGACGAGTCGCAGTGCGCCGCCGCGTCCGGCGCAGTGAACCAGGGCGCGGACCGGCCCATGGCTTTCGGCCTCGTCGAAGACGGCGGTCATCTGTTCCGGGCTGCGGACATCGGCGGCGACGAAGTGGGCATCTGGGCCGAGCCCCTCGGCCACTGCCGCACCGTCCGAGGACGGCAAGTCGGCGATGGTGACCGATGCACCCGCGGCGAGGAGCCGCTTGACGGTGGCCAATGCCAGTCCGGACGCGCCGCCGGTGACGACGACCGAAGATCCTTCAAGACGCATCTTCTCAGTTCCCTCTTCCTCGGTAGATTCTCGCTTGGCCGGCAGTAACGGGACCCGCCCGTCAAAGCCGCTCGATGATGGTGGTGTTGGCCATGCCGCCGGCCTCGCACATGGTCTGCAGTCCGTAACGGCCGCCCGACTCTTCCAGGCCGTTGATGAGCGAGCCCATCAGCCGCAGTCCCGAGGCACCCAGCGGATGGCCCAGGGCGATCGCGCCGCCACGCGGGTTGAGCCTGGCCGGGTCGGCGTCGAAGTGGGCCCGCCAGGCCAGCGGAACCGAGGCGAAGGCCTCGTTGACCTCGTACTGGTCGATGTCACCGATACCCAGGCCGGCCCGCTTGAGCGCCTTCTCGGTGGCCGGGATCGGTCCGGTCAGCATGGTGATCGGGTCGTCGGAGGCGACGGCAAAGGAGACGAACCGTGCCCGCGGCTTCAGGCCCAGCTCCTGGGCTTTGCTCTCGCTCATGATCAACATTGCGGACGCACCGTCGGCCAACTGGGAGGAGTTTCCCGCGGTGACGTTCCAGCCGATCTGCGGGAACCGCTCGCTCATCTCATCCGACTCGAAAACGGGCTTGAGCGCAGCGAGCCCCTCGGTCGTGGTCGACGGCCGGATCGTCTCGTCCACCGACACTATGCTCTCGTCGGCAGTACCGGCGCCCACGGTGATCGGAACGATCTCCCTGCTGAAGTCGGCCGCGGCGGCGAGTGCATGCGAACGGCTGGCGAGTTCGTCGAGCTCCTCGCGGGACAGGTTCCATCGGGCCGCGACCAGTTCGGCGGAGATGCCCTGCGGGACCATGCCGGGGGCGTAACGCGCGGTCACCGACGGCCCGAACGGGTCCTGCCCGATGCGGGCGGTGAACATCGGAATCCGGCTCATCGACTCCACACCGCCGGCCACGACAATGTCGTAAGCGCCCGCCAGCACGCCCTGGGCGGCGAAGTCGGCGGCTTGCTGGCTGGAACCACAGGCGCGGTTCACGGCGGTCGACGGCACATGCTCGGGCAGTCCCGCTGCCAGCCACGCCCACCGACCGACCGGTCCGGACTGCTCCCCCACCTGGCTGACGCAGCCGGCGATCACATCCTCCACTGCGCCGGGATCGACGTCGGTGCGCTCGAAGAGTCGGCCCAGAACCTGGCCGAGCAACTCCACCGGATGCACTCCGGAAAGTGCGCCGCCAGGGCGGCCGTCCTTGGGCGCCTTGCCCTTCGCCATCGGGGACCTGACCACGTCGACGATGACCGCGGCATCGCGCGAGGCCGCACCGGTGGAACTAGTCATGGAATACCCTTCCGCTCGCCGTCGTCGGCTCAACTTGAGTCAATCCGGACACTGTCCGGACGCCCTGCAATCTATTGTGCGGCATCTCGTCTCAGAAATGCAAGGCGTTCGTCGTTGTCATGAGGCGTATGCTGGATCTTGACTCGAATCTGGGTGGTAGACAATAGTGAGATTGATCGATTTAAAAAATCACGGAGGAACCTTGCTAGATACGGATCAGCGCGAGTTTGCAGGCGCGGTGCGCGAGCTCTGCCAGCGGATGGCACAGCGCAACTCCGGTGCCTCGACCGTCACCTCGACCGAGCACGACCCAGCGTTCTACGCCACCCTCGCCGAGGCGGGCTATCTCGGCGTCTCCATCCCGGAGGAGTTCGGCGGCAGCGGCGGCGGCCTGATCGAGCAACTGCTGCTCTTCGAGAACCTCAGCCGCGAGGTCGCACCCGCACACGGTGCCGCCAGCTCACACACGGTGGCCGGCGTCTACAAGCGCTTCGCGAACGACGAACAGAAGCGGAACACCCTCGGCGCCGTGTCGGGAGGCCGGGTGCTCTCGATCAGCGTCTCCGAGCCGCAGGCCGGATCGGACGCCGCCGGCATTTCGTGCCGCGCCAAGCGCGTCGACGGCGGCTTCGTGGTGAACGGGCAGAAGACCTGGTGCACCGACGCCCACCTGGCCGACACCATCCTGCTCGTGGCACGCACCGATCGCGAGTCCAACCGACACGCCGGCCTCACCATGCTGGAAGTCCCGGCCGACAGCGAGGGACTCGAGATCCGCCCGATTTCCACGATGGGCGGTAGCGAGGTGAACGACCTGTTCTTCACCGACGTGTTCGTTCCCGAGGAGAACATCGTGGGCGAAGAGGGCGGCGGCTGGAAGCAGCTGATGGCCGGCCTGAACGGCGAGCGCCTCGTCTGTGCCGCCCAAGGCATCGGCATGGCCCAGCGGACCTTCGACGACCTCGTCACCTACCTCGGCCAGCGCGAGCAGTTCGGCCAGACGATCGGCACGTTCCAGGCCGTCCGACATCGCGTGGCCGACCTGGCCATCGAGATCGAGTCTGCCCGTTCACTCACCTACGGAGCCGCCGAACGGATTGTCGCCGGGGATGGCGACGCACACGAGCATCAGCGACTGACCTCCATGGCGAAGGTCAAGTCCACCGAGACGGCGAAGAAGGTTGCACTCGAAGGCGTCCAGCTGATGGGCGGCTACGGCTACGCCGTCGAGTTCGGCATGGAAGCGCACCTCCGGCGCGCCATCGCGCCGACAATCTATGCGGGCACCAACGAGATCCAGCGGGAGATCATCTCGACCACCCTGGGACTCAAAGGCTGAGTGGAGGCACCCGACCCGAGGCGTGCAGC
>CAZVVS010000524.1:0-3442 GCA_964630585.1 uncultured Gordonia sp. | reverse complement strand
CCGAATGGCAACACGCCGAACAGGAATACCACCGACGCCGCGAACACCCCCGCGACACCGACGGCGACCCGCCCTTCTGACTGGGATCCACCCTTTTCCGGGGCAGTCCATCCTGTCGAAGAGCCCCCGGGGCAACAGCCGGCTTTGTAAACAACTTGCTACATCGGTGCTACCCGTCGCGCGCGGCACCCAGCCATAGGGTTAACTTCGGTCTAGAACCGAGTTTTGAGGAGGCGGCGGTGAAAGCCAAGCCCAGAGTCCGGTTGCGCTACCGCACGATTCACGGATACCGGCGTGCCTACCGCATCGCGGGCAGCGGCCCCGTGGTCGTGCTGATCCACGGAATCGGCGACAACTCGTCGACGTGGGAGCCGATCATGACCCGGCTCGCGTCGAAGTACACCGTCATCGCTCCCGACATGCTCGGCCACGGATTCTCCGACAAGCCGCGCGCGGACTATTCGGTGGCGGCCTTCGCCAACGGGGTGCGCGACCTGCTGTGGGTGCTGGGCCACGAGCGGGTCACCGTCGTCGGACACTCCCTCGGCGGCGGCGTCGCCATGCAGTTCTGCTACCAGTACCCGTCGATGGTGTCGCGCCTCGTGCTGGTATCCACCGGCGGAGTCACCCGCGAGGTGTCCCCCGCACTGCGCGTCGCCACCCTGCCGGGAGCGAGTCAAGCGCTGGCGCTGCTGCGCCTTCCCGGGGCCATGTCGGCGCTCGATTCGGCGACCCGCGCCTTGGCCGCCAGCCCCACGCTGCCGGGTCCCTTCGAGTCGCTCTCGCCCAGCCGCCACCTGCTCGACCGGACCGATCTACTGCGCATCCTGCGCGATCTGAGCCCGCGTGATGCCCGTTCAGCATTCGGCCGGACGCTGCGATCGGTCGTCGACTGGCGGGGCCAACACGTGTCGATGCTCGATCGCAGCTACCTGACCGCCAACATCCCGGTGCTCATTGCGTGGGGCACCGACGACACGGTGATCCCCTACCGCCACGCCGAGATCGCGCATGCCGCGATCGCCGGGTCTGTCCTCGAGACCTTCGACGGTGCCGGCCACTTCCCGTTCCGCGACGAGCCCAACCGATTTGCCGAGCTACTCGACGACTTCGTCTCGACGACCCTGCCGGGCACATTCGACCCGTGGGCGTGGCGGACCATGCTCATCAACGGCGCCGATGCCATCGGTTTGGACACCCCCGAGCCGCTGAGCCTGGAAACGCGCACCGAGGTGTACGAAGCGCTCGCCATCGAGCGCAGCGCCACCTGACCACTCCCGGCGCTGGGACCTAACCGCCGCAGCAGTCTTCTGATCCCCCGACCTCGTCGGCATCGCGAATGTCGCGGGTGACCTCGTTACGCGCGGCCCATTCCGCAGGCGGCGGATAGTCGACGCCGATCAGGCACAGACCGCGCGCCTGTGCGACGGGAACCTGCTGACTGCGCGCGGAAGCATCCAACAAACCAGCACACCAGGCCACGTCCCGACGGCCCTCCGCGACAACGGCGACGGCGCCGACGAGCGAGCGGACCATCGACCAGCAGAATGCATCGGCGCTGACCCGGCCGATCAGCACACCGTCGTCGGTGCGGTACCAATCGAACGCTTGCAGGTCGCGGATCGTCGTCGATCCGGGCCGGGACCGGCAGAAGGCGGCGAAGTCGTGCAAGCCGAGCAATGCGGCAGCGGCCGCATTCAGCGCCTCGACGTCGAGCGGGCGCGGCCACGCGCCGGTCGTGCGGGCGGTGACCGGCTCGGACCCCCACGGCGCGTCGGCGAGCCGGTAGACATAGTGGCGGCGCAACGCCGAGAACCGCGCATCGAACTCGACGGGAACCTCGGTGACGGCCTTGATGCGCACGTCGTCGGGCAGCATCTTCGCCAGACGCCGGACCAGCGTCGACGGGTCACCGTGGATGGAGCGGGTGTCCAGCGCTGCCCGCCCGACGTCAAGATGGGCGACCTGGCCGGTGGCGTGGACTCCGGCGTCGGTGCGCCCGGCGACGGTGAGCCGCACGGGCTCGCGCAGCACGGTGGTCAGCGTGTCGGTGAGCACCCCGGCCACGGTGCGCCGGCCCGGCTGCAGAGCCCATCCGGAGAAGTCGGTTCCGTCGTAGCCGATGTCGAGTCGCAGACGACAAACCCCGCCACCGTCATCGGTGGCGGGGTCAGTCGTCAACAGGTCACGCAATAGCGACCGTCACTCCTCGTCGCGCTGCGACGGCGGCAACTCGTAGCCGGCCGCCTCGGCGTCGGCGTCGGTCGCGAACCAGATCTCGGCAACGGTGCTGTCGTAGAACCGGGTGCCGGGACGGTGGTACAGCTTCGACTGCGCATTGCCCTTGATCGGGAAGCCCTCGGGCTGCGCGTCGTCGGGCAGCGGCGCATGCGCACCGGCGGGCAGTTCGGCAGCCTCGCCAGCGTCCTCGGCCTTCGCCTCGGCAGCCTCGTCGGCCTTGACCTCGGCAGCCTTCGCCGGCTTCTCGTCGGCCTTGTCCGCCTTCTTCGACGCCGCGACACGGTTGGCGCGGTTGGCCTCGGTGGTCACGGTCGGCTCGCGGACGAGTTCGATCACGGCCATCGGGGCGTTGTCACCCTTGCGGGGCAACGTCTTGACGATGCGGGTGTAGCCGCCGGGACGCTCGGCGAACGACGGGCCGATCTCCGCGAACAGGACATGCACGATGTCCTTGTCGCGGATGAACTTCAGCACCTGACGGCGGTCGGCAAGCGTGCCGGCCTTCGCGTGGGTGATGAGCTTCTCGGCGTAAGGGCGCAGGCGCTTGGCCTTGGCCTCGGTGGTGGTGATGCGGCCGTGCTCGAAGAGCGAGGTGGCGAGGTTTGCCAGGATCGCCTTCTGGTGGCTGGCCGACCCGCCGAGGCGGGCACCCTTGGTGGGCTTGGGCATTGTTCTCTCCTCAGAGGTGACCGACTCTCACGAGTGGGTCGGGGTTTGGTTACAGCCGCTCAGAGCTGCTCGGTTTCAGCGAAATCCTCACCATTGTCATCGAGTCCCGCATCGTCGGACCAGGTGCCGGTAGCCGGGTCGTATCCGGCGACCTGCGACGGATCGAAGCTGGCGGGGCTGTCCTTGAGGGCCAGCGCCATCGTGTGCAGCTTCACCTTGACCTCGTCGATCGACTTCTGACCGAAATTGCGGATGTCGAGCAGATCCGACTCGGTGCGGGCGACCAGCTCACCGACGGTGTGCACACCCTCGCGCTTGAGGCAGTTGTAGCTGCGCACGGTCAGCTCCAAGTCCTCGATCGGGAGGTTGAACGACGCCATGTGGTCGGCCTCGACCGGCGACGGGCCGATCTCGATGCCCTCGGCCTCGACGTTGAGCTCACGGGCCAGGCCGAACAGCTCGACCAGCGTCTTGCCCGCCGAGGCGATCGCGTCGCGGGGACGGATCGACGGCTTGGTCTCGATGTCGATCA
>CAZVVS010000523.1:0-3456 GCA_964630585.1 uncultured Gordonia sp. | reverse complement strand
ATCGAGGGATTCGTGGTCCCCGGTCGCCGCGAGGTGGGTCAGCTCGGCGTCGCCGGTGCGGGCCGCGACGTAGTCGACCAGGTACTTCGACGGCGTGGCGATCTCGTAGTGGTGGGTGAGCGCGTCACGCAGGGTGCGCTGGGTCTTCCGGTCGGTGATCATCTCCTCGCCGGTCGCACCGAGGCGCGCCAGGACGCGGTCCACCAGCACCGTGTCGTTGATGGGCTGGATCGAGAGCCCGTCTCCGGGCTCATAGGCGATGCCGCTGTCGCCGAGCGAGATCACGCAGTGGCGCACCTCTTTGGCCGACGTCGGGCCGGACAGAACGGTGTTGGCGACGATGGTGGCCGGGTAGGGGTTCTTGCGGCCCCACGCGACGGCCTTCTCCGGCTTAGGCTCGACCGCCGGCACGGGTTCGACGACGGGTTGCGCGATGACCGGTTCTTCGGCGACCAGTGGCTCGTCGATGATCACGGGTTCATCGATGACCACGGGCTCTTCGGTGACCTCGTCGACGGCCGACTCGGCGACCGCGGCGGAGGCGGGCGAGGTGCTCAGCGCCTCGAGTGCGCCGGGGATCCAATCATCGGCGGGCTTCTGGAAGTCGACGTCGCACTCGACCCGCTCGACGACCCGCGTCGCGCCGAGTTCGTGCAGGCGGCCGTCGAAGTTCTTGGCCGCCTGGCAGAAGCCGTCGTAGATCGAGTCGCCGAGTCCGCACACCGCGTACCGCAGGTCCTCGAGGCGGGGTGCGGAGTCACCGGCGACCTCGAGCCAGAAGTCCTCGGCGTCGTCGGGCATCTCGCCCTCGCCATAGGTGGAGACGACGACCAGCAGGTTCTGCGCGGCGGCCAACAGGTCGGTGGTCGCCGCGCCCATGTCGGTCAGAGTGACGTCGAAACCGAACTCGACGGCCTTGTCCTTGGCCTGGTCGGCGATCCACTCGGCGTTTCCGGTCTGGGTGCCGTAGAGGATGAGGAGCTTTCCGGGGCCCGCCGGAGGTGCAGCGGCCGCGGGCTGCGCGGCGGCCTGCGGGGCAACCGGCGCCGTGGCAGCGGGGGCCAGCCCGGCGGGCATGGCGATGCGCGTGTTCAATCCGGCGAGGAACCCGGCCAGCCAGGCCTTCTGCTCGCCGGTGAACGGCACGTCGGAGGGGATGTGGGGCAATTCCATCGGTCTATCCGGCCTTTGATCTCGTGACGATTTCCGCTAGCGCGCCAGGGGGGACGGGTACGTCCAGGGTATTCGTGTCGGGGATGGCGCCAAAGCCCCGGGCGATGAGCGATTCGGCGACACCGGGTACGGCCCGGGAGGCGAAGAGCTCGTCGAAACTCGGCAGACCGCCGAGCAGATCTCGGTTGCGCGCGTCCTGGTACAACAGCCAGCCGTAGGTGGCCGGTGCATCCATCGACGCGACGTTGCGCAGTTCCAGTGCCGCCTTGTAGTCCGCGACGCGCTTGGCGCCGATAAGGGCGGCGAGCTGGTTGGCGGTGTAGGTGGCGAGGATGTCGCGCGCGTAGCGGGCCACCCGGGCGACCAGGTGGAAATCCTCGGTCAGCACGAGGTTGCGGGCGGCCCGGGTCAGTGCGCGATCGCCGGTCGGCAATCCGGTGCCGTGGCGCGCCCGCTTCAGCGCGACGGCGGCGACCTCGCGGGCCAGCTCGAAGACGGTGAGTGCGCAGAGCAGGCGGAACGCGGTCTCGTCGTCGGTGCGACCGAAAGCCGGCACCGCGCCACCGTTGACCGGCTTCGCGGTGCGCAGACTGCGCTTGAGGGAGCGGACCTGCTCTCCGGCGATGGCCTGGCTCAACTCGTCCAGGAGTGCGCGGCGGTCCAGTGAGGCCATGATCGTCGCCGAGTCCTGGTGGGCGAGCAAGGCGCGCGGCATCGCATAGACGATGTAGTGGCGCTCGGTCTCCCAGTTCTGCAGCAGGCGGGTCGCCAGTGCCGAACCGGTCGCCTCGGCGTGCCACTCCAGCATCATCCGCGCCGCGGCGTGGTGCAGCGGAGCGAAGGGGTCGTCGACGCCGGTGATGGCGCCGACGACCACCGAGTCCGAGCTGATCCGTTCTTCGATGGTGCAGGCCGGGTCGTACTGGTAGAGGAAGCCCCCGCTCATCCCGTTGGCCAGACCGTTGCCGTAACCGCCGAGGTTGAGGACGGCGCCGTTGGTCATGTACTCGCAGCCGTACTCGCCGAGTCCCTCGATCACCGCGGTGGCTCCCGAGTTGCGGACGGCGAAGCGCTCGCCGGCCTCGCCCTCGACGAACAACCGCCCGCCGGTGGCCCCGAAGAGCGCGAAGTTGCCGATCAGGACGTTGTCGCCGGCGGCCGACGAACCGCCGCCGGGGGAGCGGACGACCACCGTGCCGCCCGACATCGATTTGCCGACGCCGTCGTTGCAGGTACCGGTGTGGACGAGGTACATGCCGTCGTTGCAGAACGCGGCGTAGGACTGTCCGGCCGAGCCGGTCGTCGGGATCCGCACGGTGTCCGGGGCCAGATAGCGGCGGCCGCGGTCGTCGCACAGGACCGGGCCCAGCGCGTCGGCTGCGACCGGGTCGAGCTCCCAATTGAGCATGCGCTCGATGTCGATCGCCAACTGTGCGCCGACGCTCTTGTTGCGGTTGCCCAGGTGCAGCCGTGCAGTGGTGACGTGAGACCGCGCGTCGGCGAGCAGTGCGGTGCGGACCCGCTGTGCCAGTGCGTCATCGATTGCGTAGTCGCGCTCGGCGTAGACCGGGTCGGTGATGACCTTCTCCTCGACGACGGCCAGCAGCGCGTCGGGCGCGATCGTACCGACGGTCGCCGGGTGGTCGATGACGGCCAGCAGATCGGCGCGCCCGCGCGCCGCCCTGAGTGAGGCCAGCCCGTTGGCAGCGAGGATCTCGCGGACTTCGGTGGCAACGTTCAGCAGATACTGCGCCATGGCGCGCGGATCGCCTTCGAACATCTCCGGGTTGGTGGTCAGGCCGGCCGGGCACTTCACGTTGCAGTTCTTGGCCATCACGCAACCGATCGACATCAGAGCGGCGGTACCGAACTCGAAGCTGTCGGCCCCCAGCAGCGCGGAGACGAGGACGTCGCGACCGGTCTGGTGGGCGCCGGAGGCGCGGAGGACGACTTTCTGGCGCAGCCCGTTGGCGCACAGCGCCTGGTGGACCTCGGCCAGGCCGATCTCGGCGGCACGCCCGGCGTAGCGGAGGCTGGACACGGCCGCGGCACCGGTGCCGCCGGTGTTGCCTGCCACGTTGATGACGTCGGCGCCGGCCTTGGCGACGCCGACGGCGATCGTGCCGATGCCCTCCGACGACACGAGCTTCACGATGACGCGGACCCGCGCGGCCTTGCAGTCGTGGATCAGCTGCGCGAGGTCCTCGATGGAGTAGATGTCGTGGTGCGGTGGCGGCGACACCTGTTCGACGCCCGGGGTGCCGCCGCGGGCGGCGGCGATCT
>CAZVVS010000522.1:0-3475 GCA_964630585.1 uncultured Gordonia sp. | reverse complement strand
GATCGGCCTCGGTCTCGATCCGCGAGCGGGTGCGGGCGAGGGTGTAGCTGGTGTTGGGGTCGAAGACATCGCTGTAGACCACCGCCTCGTTCCAGAGCAGCGCCCCGCTCGGGACGCTCGCGTCGACCAGGACCTCGATCCGGACGCTGCTGTTCTCGCCGGCATCGAGGTCGCCGAGGTAGCAGGTGACCACGGTGTTGCCCGCGGTCTCCTGCACCAGGCCGCAGGAGCCGGTGCCGGGCTGGATGACCCCGGTGACCTTCAGGCCGAGCGGCAGCGTGTCGACGACGACGACGTTCTCCGCGGGCGAGGGCCCGTCGTTGACGATCGTCAGGTCGTAGGAGAAGTCGGTCCCCGCCAGGAAAGGATCGCCGGAGTCGCTCTTCTCGATCGAGAGGTCGGCGACGTCGGTGATCGCGTGCTCGACCTCGGCATGGTTGTTGGCGAGGTTCGGGTCCTTGGACTTCGCGTGGTAGACGTCGGCCGCGTTGTTCAGCGTCTGCGCCTGGTTGGCCGTCACGTCGATCTCGACCATCCACTGCTCGTTGGGGTTGAGGTCGCTGTTCAGCCGGCAGCTGAGCTCCAGGTCCTTGTCGCCCTGGATCGTGCCGTTGTAGGGCGGCGTGAAGGGCGGGTGGTTGTCGGTGTCGCAGGTGGCGTCGTGGCTGCTGGTGAGCCGCGTCAGCGTGAACTTGCCGCTGGAGGCCAGGAGGTCGCGGAAGAACACCTCGTCCGGCACGGTGTCGCTCGGGCCGAGGTTGGTGACCGTGACGTAGTAGGTCAGTTCCTCGCCCGCCTGCACCTGGTCGTCCGGCTTGCCGAACTTGCGGATCCACAGGTCGCTCTCGCAGTCGATGACCACGTCGGCGCGCGCCTCGACGCGGTCGCTGTTGTCGGAATCGGCGGACACGCGGTTGGTGAACTTGGCGCCGCAGGTGGCGTCGGAGTCGATCGCGACGACCACGTCGAAGCTCACGGTCTGGCCGACCGCCAGGTCGCCGATGTTGCAGCCGCCGCCGAAGAGGCTGTTGCCGCAGCCGAAGTCGTCCAGCCGGTAGGTCTGCTCAGCGGGCAGCGTGTCGATCACGAATACGTTCTCGGCCACCGAAGGGCCGTTGTTGGTCACGCTGATGGTATAGCGCAGGTCGGTCCCCGCCACCGGGGTCAGATCCGAGACGGTCTTCTTCACTGTCAGGGTCGCGCGGCAGTCGACGTGCGTCAGCCGGCGGTCCTTGTTGGGGGTCGGATCGGGATCGGGATCCTCGGTGGTGCTCACGATCTCGACGTCGTTGGTCAGCTCGATGTCGCAGGGCGTGTCGTTCTCGTCGACCTTGACGGTCAACACGATCTTGCTGACCTGGCCGACGGTCAGCTTGCCGAGCTGGCAGGTGACCGACCCTGCCGGCAGCGGCAGGCAGCTGCCGCTGCCTTCGACGACTTCGGCCGAGACGAAGGTGACGTGGCGCGGCAGATCGTCGCGGACGACGACCTCGCGTGCGTTCGAGGGGCCGTGGTTGACCGCGGTGATGGTGTACTGCAGGTTCTCGCCGGCGATCACCGGGTCCGGCTCGTCGATCTTGGTCACGCCGATGTCGGCGCGGGCGATGATCAGCGAGCGCGAGCGCGTGATATTGTTGCGGTTGTTCATATCCATCGCGTCGCTGGACACGTAGGCGAGGTTCCACAGGTAGGTCCCGTCGACCACGTCCGGGTCCACCTTCACCCGCAGCGTGATCCGGCGCGTCGAGCCGACGCCGACCTGGCCCAGGTTGCAGGTGACGCGCACGTTGCCGATGGTGCCCTGGACCGTACCGCAGGAGCCGGGGCCGGGCTGCGACATCGAGACCAGCGAAACCTCCAGCGGCAGCTCGTCGACCATCACGACGTTGTTGGCCGTGGACGGCCCGTGGTTGGTCACGTCGATGTAGTACTCATACTCCGTGCCCGCGACGAAGGGATCGCCCGAGTCGGTCTTGGAAATCTCGAGATCCGCCGAGGCGAGGATGTCGTGCTCGACGGTCGTCGTGTTGTTGGCCATGTCGGGATCGGCGGCGTCGCTGAGCGCCGTCACCGTGTTGTTGATGCTCTGGGCCTCGCGAGCGCGCACACGGAGGGTCAGGATCCAGCGGCCGCTGTTCGGCGGTCCGTCGGCCTTGAGCACCTCCAGGCGATTCTCCATCGTGTTCTCGGCGAACATCTCGTCGCCTTCCGGCGTGTCGGGATCGTCGTCCAGGTTGCAGTCGAGCTCCAGGCGCTGCGGGATGTCGTCCTCGCCGCTGCTGCCGTTCACGCCGAAGGGCGGCGGGGGATCCTTGATCGGCCACGCGCGCGGGTTGAGCGTGACCTCGTCGGGCCCCGGCAGGCCGCGGCAGACGGCGCGGCGGTCGGAGTTGATGTCGATCAGGTCGAAGGTGCCGCTGGACTGGATCAGGTCCTTGACCGCGGTGTTGGTCGCCCAGCTCGGGCCGTAGTTGTCGACGATGATCGTGTAGGTCAGGATCTCGCCGGCCTTGAGCTGCCGGTCGGGTTTGCCGAACTTCTGCACGCGCAGGTCGGCCTTCTCCAGCACCAGGTTCTTGGTGTCGCCCGTGTTGTTGCCGCCGAAGGGCTGGAAGTTGTCGGCCATCTGCATGGTCGTCGGGTCGCCGAGCGTGGTGTAGCCGGTGATGACCGCCGTGTTGGTGATGATCGTGCCGGGCTTGGTCGAGGGATCGACCAGGGCCTGGATCTCGATCGTACGCATCTCGCCGGGCTTCATCACGTGCGTGACCGTCGAGCCGTCGGGGAACTCGAAGACCTTGTCGTTGGTGATGTTGAAGTCGTCGAAGGGCAGGTTGAGGTCCAGCAGACCCGCGATGCAGCCGATGTTCGGGAAGCCGGTGAAGGCCCCGTCGATGTAGGCCGGTACCGCGCCGTCCTTGACCCGCTCGCCGACCCGGCAGATCAGCTCGTCCTGCGGCCCGGGCGGGCTGCCCTGCAGGCCGCCGGGCGTGAACTGGACCACGAGGTTCTCGTCGAGGAAGGGCGTCGCCGGGTTGATGTCGTCCCCGCAGCCGAAGGTCACCCCGCCGCCCTCCTCGGCCAGCTCGGAGCGCGGCTCGATGCCGGCGGTCGCGGACCGGCCGCTGGTTGCCGGCGACGCGCCGACGCCGGGGCCGTAGACGATCCGCACGACGTTGCTGTTCTCGTAGAGCTGGATCTGGAAGGAGATCTGCTCGCCGCTGCTCTTCACCGTGACGTCCGTCCACTGGACGATGAACACGCTCTGCGTGCTGTCCTCGGGGTTGGTCACCACCCGATAGCGGACGTTGCCGCCGGCCACGGTCAGGTCGTCCCAGAAGGCATAGATCGCGCGGTTGGGCGTCGAGTCGGTCAGCGGACAGTCGTTGTTGGGGTCGGTGGTGTCGGGGCCGCCCGTCCCGAACTTCAGGTAGCCGTTGGTGCTGACCCAGACCGAGGTCTGGGCGAAGTCGTC
>CAZVVS010000521.1:0-3480 GCA_964630585.1 uncultured Gordonia sp. | reverse complement strand
GGGGGACGCGAGGGCGACGTCTTCTACCGCGACCGGTGGAGTCACGACAAGGTGGTGCGATCCACCCACGGGGTGAACTGCACCGGCTCGTGCTCGTGGAAGGTGTACGTCAAGGACGGCATCATCACCTGGGAGACCCAGGAGACCGACTATCCGTCGGTCGGACCGGACCGGCCCGAGTACGAGCCCCGCGGCTGTCCCCGCGGCGCCGCGTTCTCCTGGTACACCTACTCCCCCACCCGGGTGCGCCACCCGTACGCGCGCGGTGTCCTCGTGGAGATGTACCGGGAGGCCAAGGCGAAACTCGGCGACCCCGTCCTGGCGTGGGCCGACGTCACCTCCGACCCACTGCGCCGCCGGTCCTACCAGCGCGCCCGCGGCAAAGGCGGACTCGTCCGGGTGAGTTGGGCCGAGGCGATCGAAATGGCCGCTGCCGCCCACGTGCACACCATCAAGACCTACGGCCCCGACCGGTGCACCGGCTTCTCCCCGATCCCCGCCATGTCGATGGTCAGCCACTGCGTGGGCACAAGGTTCATCCAGCTCATCGGCGGCGTCATGACGTCGTTCTACGACTGGTATGCCGATCTGCCCGTCGCCAGTCCCCAGGTCTTCGGCGACCAGACCGACGTTCCCGAGTCGGGCGACTGGTGGGATGCGACGTATCTGATGATGTGGGGCTCCAACGTGCCGGTCACGCGCACGCCGGACGCCCACTGGATGGCCGAGGTCCGCTACCGCGGCACCAAAGTGGTCACCGTATCCCCCGACTACGCCGACAACACCAAGTTCGCCGACGAATGGCTGCCCGCCCAGGCCGGCACCGACGGGGCGCTGGCGATGGCAATGGGCCACGTGATCCTCAAAGAGTTCTTCGTCGACGCGACGACCCCCTTCTTCGCCGACTACGTCCGCAAGTTCACCGACCTCCCGTTCCTCATCGAGCTCGACGAGCAGACTCACAACGGCCAGGACACCTTGGTCCCCGGCAAGTTCGTGACCGCCGACCAGGTCGGCATGGGACTCGGTGACGACGACGACGCGTGGAAACCCGTCTTCCTCGACGACGGGAACGGCGCCGTCGTCGTGCCCAACGGATCGATCGGGTTCCGCTATGCCGAAGCCGGTCGAGGGCAATGGAACCTCGACCTGCAGGGCGTCACGCCTCGGTTGTCCCTCCATGACGACCCCGAGGCGACGCCGGTGATGATCAGCGTCGCCGCGTTCGACGCCCCGGACGGCAGTGGCTCCGTGCTGCACCGCGGTGTTCCCGCGCGCCGGATCGGCGGACGCCTGGTCACCACCGTCTACGACCTGATGCTGGCCCAGTACGGCGTCGGCCGCGACGGGCTGCCGGGCGACTGGGCGAGCGGGTACGACGACGCGGACACCGCGTACACCCCCGCGTGGCAGGAAGCGATCACCAGCGTGCCGGCGTCGTCGGCGATCCGCATTGCGCGCGAGTTCGCCACCAACGCAGTGCAATCTCAAGGCCGTTCGATGATCATCATGGGCGCGGGTATCTGCCAGTGGTTCCACGGTGACACGACCTACCGGGCGATCCTCGCGCTGCTCAACCTGACCGGCAGCATGGGCCGCAACGGCGGCGGTTGGGCCCACTACGTCGGCCAGGAGAAGTGCCGTCCGATCACCGGCTGGATCTCGCTGGCCAACGCCCTGGACTGGTCGCGCCCGCCGCGGACGCAACCGGGAACGTCGTTCTGGTACATGCACACCGACCAGTGGCGCAACGACGGCTACTCCACGACCGCGCTGGCCTCGCCGCTGTCAAAGGGCGTTCTGGACCATCCGCACACTGCCGACGCCATCGCCCAATCGGCGCGGTTGGGATGGATGCCGTTCTATCCGCAGTTCTCCACCAACCCGCTGGCGGTGGCCGATCAGGCGAGCGCCGCGGTCGACGCCGGCGATGCGAACAGCCCCGCGGAATGGGTGGCACGCCAGTTGCACGAGGGTGCGCTGACACCGTCGATCAGCGACATCGACGCACCCGAGAACTGGCCGCGCACGCTGGTGCTGTGGCGCTCCAACCTGCTGGGCTCCTCAGCCAAAGGCGACGAGTACTTCCTGCGTCACCTCCTGGGCACCCAGCACAACGTGCTCGGCACCGAGGCGCCCGACACACCGCGCCCGCGCGAGGTGGCCTGGCACGACGAAGCCCCGGAGGGCAAGCTCGACCTGTTGCTGTCGGCAGATTTCCGGATGACGTCGACGACGCTGATGAGCGACATCGTGCTCCCGGCCGCCACCTGGTACGAGAAGCACGACCTGAGTTCCACGGATATGCACCCGTTTGTGCACGCGTTCACCCCGGCGATCGACCCGCCGTGGGAGGCGAAGAGCGATTTCGAACTCTTCCACGCGTTGGCAGCCGAACTCTCGAGGCAGGCAGCCAAGCATCTGGGGACCGTCCGCGACATCGTCGCCACCCCCAACCAACACGACACCCCGGGCGAGACGGCGAACCCGCACGGCATCGTCGCCGACTGGCTCGGCGGCGAAGCCCCCGGCGTGCCCGGCAAGAACCTGCCGCAATTCGTCGTCGTCGAGCGCGACTACACCGCGATCGCCGACAAGCTCGCCTCGGTGGGCCCGCTGGCCGACAAACTCGGTTTCACCGTCAAGAACGTCACCTTCGACATCGGCTCCCAGACCTCGAAACTGGCCGCCGTCAACGGCGTGATGATGAGTCCCGCCGGGCACCACAGCGTCGCCGACGGGCGTCCCGCCATCGACACCGACGAGAAGCTCGCCGAGGCGATCCTGATGTTCTCCGGGACGACGAACGGCGAGTTGGCCGTCGACGGTTTCGAGAAACTCGAGGAGCGCACCGGTAAGCGATTCGTCGACCTGGCCATCGGTTCGGAGGAGAAGCGGATCACCTTCGCCGACACGCAGGAGTCCCCGCAACCGGTGATCACCTCGCCGGAGTGGTCGGGGTCGGAGACCGGCGGCCGACGGTACGCACCGTTCACCATGAACGTCGAGCGCGAGAAGCCCTTCCACACCCTGACCGGGCGGATGCACTTCTATCTGGACCACGACTGGATGCTCGACATCGGTGAATCGATGCCGGTCTACCGGCCACCGCTGGACATGCACCGCCTGTTCGGCGAGCCCAAGCTGGGGCCGACCGGGGAGATGGAGATCGCGGTGCGGTACCTGACGCCGCACAACAAGTGGTCGATCCACTCGGAGTACCAGGACAACCTGTTCATGCTGTCGCTGTCACGAGGCGGTCCGGCGGCGTGGCTCTCGCCGGGCGACGCCGCGGCGATCGGGGTGGAAGACAACGACTGGATCGAGTGCACCAACGCCAACGGCGTCTTCGTCGGGCGGGCGATCGTGAGCCACCGCATCCCCGACGGCGTGACCTACGTCCACCACGCCCAAGAGCGGACGATCGACGTGCCCAAGTCAGAGGCGACCGGGCGCCGCGGCGGTATCCACAACTCCGTG
>CAZVVS010000520.1:0-3529 GCA_964630585.1 uncultured Gordonia sp. | reverse complement strand
CGCCTTGGGCCCCAACAGCTGTCCGGTGAGCGGGACCGATACCTCAGTAGCGAGGTTGACGCCCTTGGTCAGCCGGTTGAGGAAGTCCTGACCGCCATTGCGCGCGGCCGGCCACGCCATCAGCCCGTTGAGCGAGGTCATCAGGTTGTCCACCCCGGCGGGCAGACCCTGTACCAGGCCCGACATCTTCGGCAGGGTGACCTCGACGGGGATCTGCTCGGTATTGACGAGCGCGCCGGTGAGCCGGCCCATGATGTCGAGTACCGGCATGAAGGCCATCGACGCGCGGTCCGCCTTGTTCAGCAGGTCGCCGACGTAGGGGTCGAACGCCTTGTTCTGCATGTCGCTGAGCTGGCGCAGCATCGACGTCAACGTCGCGTCGGCAGGGGTGTCCGGATGGAAGTCTCCGCCGCTGGCGATCGGCTCACCGCCAGGGACACTGTCGAGGACGACGGCGGCGATACCGAACAGGTTCTTGGGCGCGTAGGTCAGGCGCGTCGTCGTCGAAATGATGCCGGGCGTCTTGAGCCGATCCGGATCCATGGCCAGGTCGACGACGAACTCACCGGTGCGGGTGGGCGTGATCGTGCGGACCGTACCGATCTCGGCACCGTTGACGACGACGCCGGTCCCCTCGCCGATACCACCGGCCAGGGTGTCGGTGTACATCCGTAGACGGAACGTGTTGTCGGGCCGCAGGGACGAGACGAGCGACGCGAGGACCACGACGACCACGAGGCCGGCGAGGGCGAACAGGGCCCGACGGACGTAGGTGCTGCGTTCAGCCGCCATTCCTGGAGCGCGAAAGTCTGGCATCTGTGGTCACCCCCGGAACACGAACTGGGAGTTGAAGCCCCAGAAGATTGTGGTGAGGACCAGGTCGAGCGCGACGATCACGACGAGGCTGGCGCGAATGGCACGACCCGACGCGACGCCGACGCCCTCGGGCCCGCCTGCGGCGAAGTAACCCTTGTAGCAGTGGATCACGATGATTACGACGATGAAGATCGAGACCTTCAGCGTGGCGTAGAGGAGGTCCGGAAAGTTGACGAACTGGTTGAAGTAGTGCCCATACGCACCAGCCGATTCACCCTGGGCCTGCACGATGAGTGCGCTGGAGAAATAGGCGGCGAGCATCGTGATCAAGAAGGTGGGAAGGATCGTGATGACCCCGGCGATGACGCGGGTGGAGACGACGAACGCGATCGAGTGGACGCCGACGACCTCAAGGGCGTCGATCTCCTCGCTGATGCGCATCGAGCCGATCTCCGCGGTCATGCGGCATCCGGCCTGCACGGCGAACCCGAGCGCAGCCAACAGCGGGGCGAACTCGCGGGTGATGGCGTAGGAGGAGACCGCACCGGCGACCGGACCCAGGTCCAGCATGCTGAGCGTTCCATGCGCGACGATCGCGACCGTCGCACCTGCTGCGAGGCCCAGGACCGCCATGACCAGTGCGGTACCGCCGCCGACGATGATCGCGCCGCGGCCCCAGGCGAGGTCGGTCACGGTCCGGATCGTCTGGGCGCGGAACTTCCACATCGCCTGCGGGGCGTAGCGGACTGCGAAATACGCGAAGGATAGGAAGTGGCCGACGTTGCCGGTTGCCTGCAGAAGGCTGTCGTACAGCCGCCTGGCCCACTGGAACCCAGAGGGCGCATACGTGGAGGGAACCCCCATGTAAACCTCCCCAGAATCCCCTGCAGGCGTTTGCGCCTGCACGCCGAAATCGCGGCAAGCCCATCACCCTGACCTGTGGCCCATGACACTCCCCCGAGGACCCTCTCGGCGGTCTACGCGGCGAGATTGGAGTTGGCAGGTCAGTGGACCGACAAACCGCTCTCCCCGAAGACGACTCGGTAGATGTGACCTGCCTCGGGACCGACGACGATTCCGACCAGGTCGACGAGCGCGCCGCGGAATGCCGGGCCATGCGCGGCACCACCCGAGTCGTCGAGATGATGCGCCAATTCGTGCAGGACCACCAGTTCGCGCAGCGCCCACCGGCCGCCTGCGCTTTCCGGGATCGCGATCACGCCTCCGACGGGGGTTGGTTCATACGTCGCGGCGGCAGCGCCACGACGTGCTCGCACCCAGACCGGCGCTGATGAACGTGGAAACCGCGCCACGACCGACGGCATGGCGAGAACCCGGTCGACATAGTCGCGGATCGATTCGATCGACGCGAAGCGCGCCTCCGGCGGCACAGTGATGTCGACCCCGCCGATGCGGGCCGCGCGTGTGGGGCCGGCCCCGTCGAAGACCCCGAACGCCATCCGCTCGGCGGCGTAGAGGGCACTTCGGTGGTGGTCGCGCATGACCATCACGCTAGCGACGGCACCACAGGCGCGGTCGGTGCCCGCACCCGGTCTCTATCCCTCTATCGCGCCGCGTGGGGCCCCGAACCGCCCCTGCTCCCCCAAACGGGCGCGGCGTCCGGCCCGATCACCCGCCGCCCGGGCCGCCTCGGAGTACCCCGCCTCGGCGCTTCCCGCACGCCAGCTGCCGCGCGCCGTGGACTGCTGTTTGTAGAAGCCGGCCACCTCGACCTCCTTGTGCCGTAGCGCGATCGCCGTCGACGATGTCCCGACGGCCTGCTCGGCACGGGTGGCTTCGGCGCGTGCCTCGTCGCGGGCCTGCGTCAACCGCGTACCGATCCGCTCGGCGAACGCCGACTGAAAGTTGAGACGCGCGGTGATCGGCGAGAGCGGGCGATGCTCGACGACCTTGCGCGACGTCCAACCCTTGCCGCGACGCACCACGCGCGCCGAGCGCTCGCCCTTGTATTCGCCGGACTTCAGGTACGCATCGCTGGCGGCGACCATTTGGACCAGCAGCGACGTGTAGAGCGTCTCGACGGTGTCGATGTCGGAGTCGAACCCATAGGCCAGGACGAACGTCGAGTTGTGTGCGATGTCGACGGTGACGTCATTGGCCCGCGCGACGGCCACGAACAGCTGGACGTAAGTGCGCAGACCGCGTTTGCCCGCCGTTCCGATCGTCACCTGCCGCACCACCGGCGTCGTTCGCCGCGCCGCCGCCGGATCGTGTGCGCGGGCCAGCGCAAGATCGATCGCCGCCGCCGTGGCCAGCCGCTGGGCGGCCGCCATGAACGTTTGGGCCTCATGGTCGTTGTCAGTGCCCTCGGCCTGCCGCAGCAGAGCCGCGATCCGGGCGAGCGTCTTGTCGTCGCGCATGATTACTTAGACTATTCGCGTCCCGATTCGGTTCCCTGGCGACGCAGCGACACACACCGCGCGAACCAGGCCCGACACCGACTCAGGCCGGTGCGTGGCGCCGCAACTCCCAGCGCGCGATCGAGCGTTTGTGCACTTCATCGGGGCCATCGGCCAGTCGCAGCGTGCGCAGGTGCGCGTACGCCGACGCCAGCGGGAAGTCGTCGGTGACACCGGCCCCGCCGTACACCTGGATGGCCCGGTCGATCAGCTTGAGAGCCATCTGCGGCCCCGCGACCTTGATCGCCGCGATCTCGGTGGCCGCGGCCTTGTTGCCGACGGTGTCCATCATG
>CAZVVS010000519.1:0-3531 GCA_964630585.1 uncultured Gordonia sp. | reverse complement strand
CTGAAGGGCAGGCCCTGCTCGACCTCGACCCGGTAGGTCACCCCGTCCTGCGGCCCGAGCAGTGATGCGGCGGCGACTTCGAAGGTGCCGGGGCCGCGTTCCGGAATTTGAGTGGCGGGGGTGGGGGGCCCACTCGGATCTGGGTCACGATCTCGACGGACCTCCACCTCGCCGTCGGTCCGCTCGCGCCTGACAGCCTGTTCAGCGGAAGGAGATGCGGCAATTGCAGTGCGGCCGCCCGCGTCTTCGGTGTCCGTCGGGCGGGGGATGAGAAACGCGACGGGTCCAGCCACGGCGGCAGTCGTCGCCAGCGCCGCCAGGCCGGTGAGCGCTGCCGTGGCACGCCGACGTGGCGCGCGATGGGAACCCGCTCGTCGATGCGTGGCTTTGCGCCTACTCATCGTCCCGGCACCGTCACAGCACGCGGGACCAGGTGTCGCCGCCATCAGTGGACTGGTAGACGGTGGTCTCGGTCGCGGCGAACCAGCGCTGGGCACTGATGGTGAACGCGGCCGGCTGGCCATCGATCGATCCGACCTCGCGCCAGGTTCGACCGGTGTCGGTGCTGACCCGAACGACGCCGTCGGGGTCGACACCCGCCAGGCTCCCGTCGGGAGTGGTGTCGAGGTACATCATGTTCGGGCCGCCGAGCTCACGGGTCTCGCCGGACCTGGTGTTGATGCTGACGAGCTGGCCGTTGGCGTTGGTCGCGATCAGCGAGTCGTTGTCATCGACCGCCGCAACGCTGATCAGCGGACCTCGGTATGTCTCGTCGAATGTCCTCCGGTCCTCGGTGCGCAGCAGGCTTCCGGACGTGGCGTCGTATGCGTAGAGGGCGTCGCCGGCGGGCTCGAGGATGTGGAAGTCCGCCTCACCCTGGAGGGCGAGGGGGGTCCAGGTCCGTCCGGCGTCGGTGGATTCGGTCAGGCCCAGGTGGGCGGGCAGGTCCTCGCGGAGGTCCGGGTGCCCGCTTCCCAAGAAGTGGCCAGGGCCGACGACTGTGAACGCCATCGTGTCCTGATACCGGTCTGCGACGCGGCTCGGCCGGCCGCTCTCGTCGACGTGGAAGAGGCCGAAGTGGGTGGCGACGTAGAGGCTGTCGTCGGCCGGATCGACGCCGAGACCGTGGATGTGGCCGACGCTCGTGTCCTCATCTACGGGCGGTGTTGTTGCCGGGGTGTCCTTGGCGCAGGCGCCTGAGAGCAGAGCTGTACCGAGGAGGACGGCTGTGAGGGCGACATGGGGTCGGTACATAGGGCGGCTCCGAGGTAAGGATGGCGCCGGGCTGGCGGAGTAGCTCCGTCCTGCCCGGCACCAGGGACGAGATCAGGACTTCAGCAGGTCCTGCATCGTCTGGATCTCCTCCGCCTGTGTCGTCTCGATCTCCTTGGCCATGTCGACAGCCTCGGGGAACTCGCCCTCGGACTGCTCGGTCTTCGCCATCTCGATCGCACCCTCGTGGTGCTCGATCATCATGGTGAGAAACATCTGGTCGAACTCCGCGCCGGACGCCGACTCGAGGTCGGCCATCTCGTCCTCGGTCATCATTCCGCCCATGTCGTCGGAGGACATGTCGCCGTGATCCATGCCCGACATGCCCTCATCCGGGACGTCCTCGCCCCATGACTCCAACCAGCCGGTCAGTGTCTCGATCTCGGGGCCTTGGGCTGCCTCGATGTCGGTGGCGAGGTCCTTGACCTCCTGGCTTTCAGCTCGTGACTCGGCGAGGTCGGCCATCTCGATGGCCTGCTGGTGGTGGGGGATCATCTCCTGGGCGAAGGTGACGTCGGCCTCGTTATGGCTGGCCGCGGTGTCAGTGTCGTCGTCGTTGCTGCAGGCGGCAAGGGTGAACAGCGAGGCCGCCACAACGGCGGTGATCAGCGACTTGCGCATGAGTGTTTCTCCATCTGTGTGATCAGGTGTCTGGGCAGGCGAAACCACGAGCCGCCCAAACGTGGGCGCCTCGTGACGAATGCCTGTCAGCAGCGGATCACACAGAGCATGCCGAGGCTGGGCGGGTCCCGGTCACGCCCGATGAACAGTCGGGGCTGCCATGCCGGCAGCAGGGTCCGGGGGATGCGGACACCCCGACGCACCAGCAGGAGTGCGATCCCGAGCACCAGGCCGGCCAGCACGGCTAGGCAGAGGCCAAGAAGCCCCGCACCGTTCTCGCCGATGGGCTCCTCAGAGCTCATTCCCACTGGATGACCCGCGACGATCGGTTCGGAGGTATCCGGCTCACTGGCCGCTGGCCCGGAGTGGTCATGACTGAGGGGGCCGCTTGCGGCGATCAGGACATTCGCACTCGGGGATGTTGCCCCCATGGTGTGGGCGCCGGTGTGAGATCCCCAACCATGCATCGACAGAAGACCGAACAGCGCGACGGCCACGGCGGCCAGCGCGTAGCGCGCGCCGCGTGTCCCGGCCGGTGCTCGGAGGTCCCGCATGCCGCCGATCCTAGTTGGGCACGAACAGGCACGAATCGTGGCTCATCCTCCGAGCCGACTGCGATTCGAGTCACGCCGCGCTTATGTCCCGAAAACGCCAGCACAAGCCGGCTGATCCGAGCAGAAAACGTCAAGATGATCTGGAGCCGACACGGCGGGTTGTGCGCATCTGTGCAGGTCAGAGCACACATCGGCAAGTGGGGTCAAAAGCGCCAGCGGCGGAACGCACACGCGCTGGAGGTCCAGAGGTCGCAGGTTCAAATCCTGCCCCCGCTACAAGGCAGATGCGCAGGTCAGAGCCGGGTTCGTGGGTTGCCACGGGCGAGGTTCTTGCGTTCGGTGTCACCACGCCGTCTGCTGACCCAGAGGTCCGAGGTGCGTTCGAGCTCGTACGACGCCAGTTCCTGAACGAGCTCGAGCCAACCGGCAGCCGGTCGGCCCGGGTTCCGGTCTTGACCCACTGAATTAACTCAGTAACTATTGAATCAATGAACAGTGAGCGAAGTTCGGTGGAGTCCCGCGCCGCCCGTCACGCGGCGCTGGGCGACCCCACCCGGGTGAGCCTCGTCGACGCGCTGTCGCTGGGCGATCTGTCACCGGTGGAGCTGCAGCAGCACCTGGGGGTTGCGTCCAACCTCCTGGCCCACCACCTGAAGATCCTGCAGTCCGTCGGGATGATCAGCAGGCACCGGTCCGAGGGCGACCGACGCCGGGTCTACCTGCGCTTGCGGCCGGAAGCCGTGGCGGGGCTGTGTGCGGTCGGCCAGACCGAACTGCAGACGGGCCGCGTGGTGTTCGTGTGCACCGCCAACTCGGCCCGCTCCCAGCTCGCCGAGGCACTCTGGGCGAGGGCCACAACGGTTCCGGTGGCGTCCGCGGGGACACATCCCGCCCCGCGGGTCCATCCCGGAGCCAGGGCCGCGGCGCGCCGCCACGGGCTGCGCCTGGTGGACGCGACCCCCCGATCCGTCGAGCGGGTCCTCGACGACCACGACTTGGTCGTCACCGTGTGCGACAACGCCCGTGAAGAGCTCGCGACGCTGTCCGCCCTGGAAGACTCACCGGTCATTCAGCAGGAACTCCC
>CAZVVS010000518.1:0-3532 GCA_964630585.1 uncultured Gordonia sp. | reverse complement strand
CTTGGTCCCGAACAGTTCGACGGTGCGTTCCTTGGGCGTGGCCGTGAACGCAAAGAAGCTCAGGTTCGGCTGCCGTCCCCGGGACGCCACGATCGCCGCCAGCGCCGCCTCGGCGTCCATCTCCTCGTCGTCAGTGGGCAGGTCACGTGCCTTCGCTCCGAGGGCCTGTTTCAGGGCGGTGGCCGCGTCGCCGGTCTGGGAGCTGTGGGCCTCGTCGACGATCACGGCGAAGCGCTGCCCCCGGAGGTCGACGTCGTCGAGCTTGGCGATCACATACGGGAAGGTCTCCAGCGTGACGGTCACGATCTGGGCCTTGCCACCCAGCGCCGCAGCGAGCTGGTCGGACTTCGAGCCCTTGCCCTCCTCGACGGTCACGATCGTGCCCGGCACCGACTCGAACTGCGACACCGTGGCGCGCAGCTGGGTGTCGAGCGCACGGCGGTCGGTGACGACGATGACCTTGTCGAACACCTTGCCGTCAGCGTCGTCGTGCAGCAGAGACAGCCGGTGTGCCAGCCAGCCGATCGAGTTCGACTTCCCCGAACCCGCCGAGTGCTGAACCAGGTACGCCTGGCCGGCCCCGTTCTCCCGCGCATCGGCCGACAGCCTCGACACGGCATCCCATTGATGGAACCGCGGGAAGATCACCGTCGAGCGAGCGGGCTTCTTGCCCACAGCCGGCTCGGCGACGACCTCGACAAACCGGCCGAGGATGTCGAGCCAGGCGTCGTAGGCCCACACCTGCTCCCACAGGTACGCAGTGGCGTAACCGTCGGGGTTCGGCGGGTTCGCCTTGCCGCACGACAGCTCGCCGGGACTGCTGCCCTGGTTGAACGGCAAGAACGACGTCTGTGCACCCTCCAGCCGGGTGGTCATGTAGGCGAGGCGGGTGTCGACGGCGAAGTGCACCAGCGCCCGCCGGAACAGGAGATCCCGCGGGTCGCGATCCTGCTGGTACTGGGCGATGGCGTTGTCGACACTCTGCCCGTTGAGATGGTGCTTCAGCTCGACCGTCGCCACCGGCAGACCGTTCACGAACAGGCACAGGTCGACGCTGTTGCCGTGCTGGGCGGAGTAGCGAAGCTGCCGGGTGACCGTAAGTCGGTTCTTGCCGTACAGCTCGACGAGCTCCGGATTCTTGGCATGGGCCGGTCGGAAGAAGGCCAGATCGAATCGCAGCCCCTGGTCCTCAACGCCGCGTCGCAACACGTCGAGCGTGCCGCGCCGGTCGAGCTCGGCGACCAGCCGGTTCTTGAACCGGACCTGTGCCTCGTCAGCCTCGCCGCCGTGGCGGACGATCAGCTCCGACCACCGCTCACCCTGGGTCGCCCCGAGAAAGGCGAACAGCTCGGCGGTGTCCAACACTTGGCCGACGTCGTAGTTCTGGTTGACCCCGGCGGTGTAGCCACCGACCGACGTGAGCGCCTCCACGACGTCGGTCTCGAACTGCTGCTCCGAGATGTGCCCGGCCATCACAGTTGCTCGGCGATCCGGCGCACCGCGACCAGCATGCCAGGAAGGTCCTGTTCGGCGGTCGAGATCAGGATGTCTAGTTCGACCGACCAGTAGCCGTGCACGATCCGGTTGCGTAGCCGCACCGGGTCGCTCCACGGCACCGACGGGTGGGCGTCCTTGAGCTCCTGGGACACCTGCGAGGCGGCCTCGCCCAGCACCGTGTAGTTCCACAACAGCGCGTCACGGACGTTGCGGTTGGCTTCGACGTCCGCCACGTCCCGCCCCGCCACAAGCTCGATGATGCGGTCGCCGGCGTCGAGGATCTCCGTCAGCAGCACGAGTTCACGCTGCATAGAGCACCTGCGACTCGGCCAGCACGTCGCCGCGCATCAGACGGTGCAGCGCCGACTTCGAAACCAGGTCCACCGGGGCCCCGAACGCGTCGGCCAGCTCGTCCTCCAGCCGGTTGACCGAGAAGCCGAGGTGACGGCCCGGCGCCAGGGTGTACAGCAGGTCGACGTCGCTCCCCGGTCCCGCATCTCCCCGAGCCCGAGAACCGAACACCAACAGCTCGACCACCCCGTAGCGATCGCAGATCTCCGCCACACGCTCGCGGTCGATCCCTCCCAGGCGATCGTCGGTTGGCACGCTTGAGGACATGGCTTCAATTGTCCCATCGCCGTCCGGCTCGGGCCGAGGATTCGCCATCACGCCACCCCCGGCAATCCGTCGATTCCCTGCGTCACAGCGTGGGTGATGAGAGCTTGGCGGTGCTCCTGCAGGAGGACGATCTGCCCTTGAGCCTCCTCCTGGAGGCGGTCGTAGCGACCGAGCGCATCTCCCAGATGCTCGATGATTAGTTCTTGGTGCTCCAGCGGAGGGAGCGTGACACTTACGTTCGCCAGGGACGCCGTGTTGAAGTGCGCCTGCAGAGCGCCCACCGAACCGAAGGTGACTTGTCGCTGGACCAGCCGGGAGTTCAGAAGGTGCTCGAGGTACTGCGGCGCCAATCGGGACCCGGGCCTCACGATGAGCAGATCGACTGCATTGCCTCCTACTGCCCACTCGGGGACCTGGGCAGCCGCCCCAGCAAGTCCAGTACGGACAACAACAACGTCGCCAGGGTGAAGGATCGACTTGCGGTGCAACAGGTTCGATTCTTCGCTCATGTAGACCAAGTCGCTCTGGAAGACCTTGCCGGGTCGCACATTCAGCCCGCGGAGGACCGGCACACCCGCTTCCTCGTAGAACGCGGACGGGGTGATGACGATCCCGACCATCACCCGCTCGACGCACCGCTTGAGCGGCAGCAGGTCCCAATCCCCAGGGATCTCGTCGATCCAGGATGAGACGACCGGGCGAAGCCCCTGCCTGCCCACGCCACCGTGCTCAATCCACCCATCAAGCTCAGCCGTTCGCCGCTCTGCCACGAGCGCCAGAAGCGCACTCTGCTCGGCGATGAGCTGATCGATGCGGGCCGTCTCGGCGTCGAGGTAGTCGGCGATCCGCTGCTGGTCCTCGAGCGGAGGCGCGTCGAGGTCGAATCGACCGACGGCGTCCCAGCTCGTCCTTGGCATCTTCACCCCGTAGGACGTGGCTGTCGCCCACTCGACAAACCTCTTGCTGAGCGTGAGGTAATGCAGGAAGCGGCCGTCGATTTTGCCAGGCCGCGGCCGGAGGACCAGTAGTTCACCGGAGCCGTGGCCCGCATCGGTCATGTAGAGCGACTTCGCCAGGTAGGGCCGGAGCTTGCCGAATCGCACGTCGCCTGGAGAATGGACCACAGCCGTGTCGTCGGCCCGGTCCTCGATCTGCGCGCCGGGAGCGAGCCGCCCCAGGCCGGACTCGATGTGCTCCAGCGCATAGAAGGGCAGCGCTTCAGAGCGCGTCGATTTCTCGACCGGGTTCGCCACCAGAGTCTTGAGGCGCGTCACTCAGTCACCTCGGCCAGCAGCGCGAGGATTCGCTGCTGGCTGGCCTTGATGTCGGCGTCGATTTCGACGAGCGGCCTCGGCGGGACGTACTTGTAGAAGTGGCGAGTGAACGGGATCTCGTAGCCGATCTTCGTCTTGGTGTG
>CAZVVS010000517.1:0-3532 GCA_964630585.1 uncultured Gordonia sp. | reverse complement strand
TCGGCGTGAGGCGCTTCGGGCGGCTGGGCACGTCGCCGACTCTACGCTTGCGGCGTCCGGCTGTCATCAACGAAAAAGTTGACACGTACGCGTCAAAGTCCGGAATCGGTGATGGTCATCCCTGAACGCAAGATTGTTCAGGTCGGTGGTCAGGATGACCATCGGAATGGCCGGATTCGACGCCGTCAGCGTGGCGACAGGAGAGGCGACAGCGAACACGACGGTCCGGTGGACGGCCGACTGGACACCTGCGTTTCCTCGGGATGATTCGACAGATATCGCCTTCGGCGGGACCTGCGCGCATAGGTAGGGCAACACCTCAACCCTTGGAGAAGCGCCGATGTCACTGCCCGAATTGTTCACTGTCACCGAAGCGGCCGTCGTGTTGCGTATCGGTCGGACGACCGCTTACGAGCTCGCTCGCCGTGATCTCGCTACGGGCGGCGGGGAGGGCTTGGGGGTGATCCGGGTTGGAGGGCAGCTCCGGGTGCCCAGGGCGGCTCTGGAGCGGCTGATCGGCGCCCCGATCGTGTCGCCTGCGACCGCCGACCGGCGGCCGGTTCCGACCGCCGCCGACACCGTGGTGGTTCCCCTTGCTGTGGTCCCCGATGCGACGCCCACTCGTGTCGATCACCCCAGCGCTGGCCCCGGTCGCCGGCGTCGACTTGTGTCGGTCGATCAGCTCACGTTCGACGCGTGAACGGTCGCGCGGTCGGCTGGACGGTGTGTTGGTCAGGTGCCATTTCGTTCGACGCACTTGCACCTCGGTGCCCCGCTGTCGGTGACGCTGGTCGTCGCCTCTGGTGGTCGGCGTGCTGAGTATCGGCAAACTCGCTGGCGGGGCGGGCGACTACTACACGGCGATGGTCGCCGACGGCGCCGAGGAGTACTATACGACCACCCGTGAAGCACCCGGCGTCTGGGTCGGCGCAGTGGCGTCACAGCTGGGATTGTCCGGCACGGTTCGGCCCGACGAATTCACTGCGGTGTTGGAACACCGCTTCCCGGGAACAGCGGCACGGGTCACCGCGTCGCGGTCGGCGCCGACGGTCGCGGGGTTCGACGCGACGTTCAACGCACCCAAGTCGGTGTCGATCCTGCACGGTCTCGGCGCACCTGACATCAGGGACGCGGTTCGCCTCGCTCACGACTCGGCGGTTCGTGAAGCGCTGGTCGTGTTGGAGGCGGAGGCGTCGCGAGGTCGACGTGGTCACGGCGGCACCGAGATCGTGGATGGTGACGGGTTCGTCGCTGCGGCGTTCCGGCATCGCACCTCACGGGCCGGTGATCCCCATCTGCATACTCATGTGGTGATCGCGAACCTCGTTCACGGCCGCGACGACCGGTGGACCGCGCTGGACGCCCGGCCGTTGTATCACTGGGCCAAGACGGTCGGCTACCTGTACGAGGCGGAGCTTCGTCACCGGCTCGCCGTCTCGTTGGGTGTCGAATGGCGCCAAGTGCGACGCGGTATCGCCGATGTCGCTGCGGTGCCGATGCGGGTGGTCGACGAGTTCTCTACACGCCGTCATGAGATCGAAGCCCACATGGCCCGCAACGGCGGCGACTCCGCCCGTTCCGCCCAGGTCGCCGCCTACGCGACCCGGCGCATGAAAGACCACACCGCCACTCCCGAAACGCTGGCTGCGCGATGGCGGCGACGCTCCACCGAACTCGGTTTCGACTGCGAGCAGGCCTGCCGCGAGATCAACGCTGCGGTCGACGATCCACGAGACGTCGGGCCTGTTGATCTCACCGCGATGTTCGAACGGCTCGCCGGGCCCGACGGGCTGACCCGGAACCGGTCGGTGTTCGGGCGACGCAACGTCATCGAAGCCGTCTGCGATCTGCTCCCCAACGGGGCACCGATCGGCCAGATCATCGAGTGGGCCGACTTCTTCTTGGATTCCGAGCACAGCGTCCGCCTCACCGGCCGAAGCGACGCGGCGATCCGCCGCAGCTCCGGCCGGATCGTGTCAGCGAGAATCGATGAGGCCCGCTTTAGCACCCCCGACATGTTGGCGACCGAACGACGCCTCATCGACACGGCGGTTGGTCGGGTCGGGGACGGGGTCGGCCAGGCCGATCATCGTCACGTCGACACGGCGATCGCCGAGCGGCCGTCGATGAGCGACGAGCAGAAGCAGATGGTGTGGCGTGTGTGTTTCAGCGGTGCCGGGGTCGATGTTGTCGAAGGTGTCGCCGGTGCCGGGAAGACCTACGCGCTCGCGGCCGCCAACCAAGCGTGGACTCGCAGCGGCCAGATGGTGATCGGGTGTGCGTTGGCCGCGAAAGCGGCTCGGCAACTCCAGACCGACGCGAACATCCCATCGCAGACGATCGACCGGTTGCTCATCGACCTGGACCGGCCCGAACACGGCGGCCTCGCCCCGAACACGATCGTCGTGTGCGATGAGGCCGCGATGGTCGGGACCCGCAAACTGTTGCGGCTCCTCGAACACGCCGAGCAGGCTCGGGCGAAAGTCGTGCTGGTGGGCGACCCGTGCCAGCTTCCCGAGATCGAAGCCGGGGGCGCGTTCAGCGGTTTACGTCAGCGTCTCGACGCCAGCCTTCTCTCCGTCAATCGGCGTCAACAGGAGGCGTGGGAACGTGACGCGCTCGCCGATCTGCGCGGCGGGAACACCGACACGGCGTTCGACGCGTACGTGCGGCACGGGCGGGTCAAAACCGGGGCGCCCGGAGCAGATCCCCGGGAGCAGATGGTCGACGACTGGTACACGGCCCGCGGTGCCGGGTCTGCGGTGATGCTTGGCTCCACCCGCGCGGAGGTTGACGGGCTCAACCGGCTGGCCCGCATCCGCCTCCAAACAGACGGAACGATCAGCGCGGATCAGGTCACGCTCGCCGGCGTGTCGTTCGCCGACGGCGATCTCGTGGTCGCGCTTCGCAACGATCGGCGCCTCGGTGTGCTCAACGGCACCCGCTGCGTCGTCGAGCACATCGACCTCGACAAGAAGGTGATCCGCTGCCGCACCGACGACCACAACATGGTGGCGCTCCCGTTCGAGTACGCGGCTGGAGGGCATCTGGGCCACGGATACGCGATGACCGTCCACAAAGCCCAAGGTGCCACCTACGACCACTGCCTGGTACTCGCCGGCGACCAGCTCACGACCGAAGCTGCCTACACCGCGCTGTCGAGAGGCCGAACCGCCAACACCCTCTACCTCGACGCCGCCGCGTCGCGAGGCGAGGCGAGGCACATGGCCGCGAGGTTGCCAGCGACGGCATTGACCGGGCCCGATCCTCGCTCGGCCGGACCGCCGCCCAGAGAATGGCGCTCGAGCACTCGCCACCGACCGAGCCCGACCACAGCGCCGACTTCGAGATCGACCTCTGAGCCCCCTGGCCGGAGGTGTTCCTCCGTCCAGCGCCTCAAGAATCTCAGGGGGGGGGTCCGATAGGCCTACATGCTTTCGCTTCGTGGTCGCTTGTTGGTCGTGTTATCGGTGGTCACCGGGTTGGTGGGTGCGGGCTTTCTGTTCCCGTCGGCGGCGTTGGGGGCGGCTGC
>CAZVVS010000516.1:0-3537 GCA_964630585.1 uncultured Gordonia sp. | reverse complement strand
ACGGAAGTCCTTTCGTTCCCTCGACGCGTTGCAGTGCGCGAAGGTGGGTGAAATCCCTGCGCGGGAAAACTGTGGGTCTGTTGGCGGCGGACGTCATACACCGGTGCCCGGTGTCAAACCGGAAGATCGGGGGGACGTCCGCAATCGGGTATTCACGATCGCTCAGAGACTTTTACATCGTAGCGCGCCGCGCTGACCTGGGCAACAACCCCCCACCCGCGCGCCGATCAGCGAGCATCGACCACCGTCGGGCCGTCACTGATCGCCGTCTCCACCATCGTGAAGCCCGGGTGCTGCGCGGCCGAGGCGGGGAGGTCTGCGGTGTGCAGCACCAGCACGGTGGGCCCGGCGCCGGAGATGGTGGCGGCATACCCTGCGGCGCGCAGTTGCGCGACCAGGTCGGCCGAGGGACGCAAAGCCTGCGCCCGGTATCCCTGGTGCAGCCGGTCCTCGGTGGCGGCCAGGAGCAAATCGGGCTCCGACGTGAGCGCGTGGACCGCGACGGCGGTCCGACTGAGGTTGAACACCGCGTCACAGCGCGGAACCGAGTCGGGTAGCAAGCCGCGCGTGTGCGCGGTGGCCGACTCGGTGTGCGAGATGAAGGCGGTGGCGCGGATCCGGGGATCCACCTTCAGTCGGCGAGCGCAGTACCGTGCCCGGTCCCCCTCGCCGTCGGTCCAGGTGACGACGGCGCCTCCGAGGACACTGGCCGCAGCGTTGTCCGGGTGACCTTCGAACTCGCCGGACAGCTGCACCAGATCAGCATCGGAAAGTGGTTGTGCCCCAAGATGTTCCGGTGCGATTCCGAGCAGCCCCGAGGCCGCGAGCAACCCCGACACGACGGCTGCGGCCGACGAGCCGACCCCGCGCGAGTGCGGGATCGCGTTGACACAGTCGATCTGCAGGCCGACGGCTGCCGCACCCGCGTGCGACAACCCGCGTGCGACCGCCCGCGCGACGAGGTGAGTGTCGTCGAACGGTACTGAGTCGGCACCTTCGCCGGTCACGCTCAACCGCACACCTGGCTCATCGGTCGTCGTCACGGTCAGGTCGTCGTAAATCCCCAGCGCGAGGCCGAGGCAGTCGAACCCGGGTCCCAGGTTGGCGCTCGACGCCGGCACACGCACGGCGACGCGGAGTCCAGCCGGAAGAAGGGTCGTCATGACATCGGTCACCGGCTCACCCGACTCCCAGCGCCTGCGCGACGGCGCCGGGATCGACCGGGATCGCCGCTACCTCGGGCATGCCGAGTAGCGCGGTGTCGGGGTCTTTGAGACCATTGCCGGTCACGGTGCACACCACCGTGGAACCCGGCTCGATCCACCCGTCGGCCCGGGCGGCGAGCAGGCCGGCGACTGAGGCCGCCGAGGCGGGCTCGACGAACACTCCGTCGCGGCCCGCGACCAGGCGGTAGGCCTCCAACAGTTTCTCGTCGGTGGCCGCACGGAACATGCCGCCGGACTCCTCCTTCGCCGCGACGGCCTGGTTCCAGCTCGCCGGCGAGCCGATGCGGATCGCGGTCGCGATCGTCTCGGGCTCCGCGACGGGGGCGCCGTTGACCAGCGGTGCAGCGCCGGCAGCCTGCACACCGAGCATTCGTGGCAACGAATCACAGCGTCCGTCGGCGCGGTACTCGGTGTACCCCTTCCAATACGCGGTGATGTTGCCGGCGTTGCCGACCGGCAGCGCGTGCACGTCGGGGGCGCGGCCCAAGACGTCGACGATCTCGAACGCGGCGGTCTTCTGCCCTTCGATCCGCGCGGGGTTCACCGAATTCACCAGTTCGATCTCCGGGAAATCGGCCGTGACCTTGCGCGCCAGCTCGAGACAGTCGTCGAAATTGCCCTGGACCTGGACGATCGTCGCACCCGCCATGACGGCCTGGGCAAGCTTGCCCATCGCGATCTTCCCCTCCGGGATCAGCACCGCGCACGTCATCCCCGCGCGCGTGGCGTACGCCGCCGCCGACGCCGAGGTGTTGCCCGTCGACGCGCACAGGACCGCGCGCTTGCCGTTGTTGAGGGCGTTGGTGACCGCCATCGTCATGCCGCGGTCCTTGAACGACCCGGTGGGGTTGAGCCCCTCGACCTTCAGAAACACCTCACACCCGGTGATCTCCGACAGGTGGTTGGCCCGCACCAGTGGCGTCGCCCCCTCCAGCAACGTGACGATGGTCCAGTCGTCCCCGACCGGCATTCGATCCCGGTACGCCTCGATCAAGCCGGGCCAGGCCTTGTAGTCAGTCATCGGTTCCCTCCATCCGCAGCACCGACGACACCGCGGTCACTGCTTCCATGCTTTCCAACGCCGCCACCGTCTGCGCGAGCGCACCGTCGGGCGCGCGATGGGTGATGACGACCAGTCGCGTCTGCTCGCCATCGCCCTCCTGACGTACCGCCGCGATGCTGACGTTGTGCTTGGCGAACTCCCCCGCGACTCCCTCGAGCACGCCCGGACGGTCGAGCACGTTCATCGCCACGTAGTAGCGGGTCGGCACGTCCTTGATCGCCACCACGGGCAGCGACGCGTAGGTCGACTCCAACGGCCCCCGACCGGCGTGCACCTTGTTTCGCGCCGCCATCACGACGTCGCCCATCACCGCCGACGCGGTGGGTGCCCCACCGGCGCCCTGGCCGTAGAACATCAGGCGTCCGGCGTTCTCCGCCTCGACGACGACGGCGTTGTAGGCGCCGTTCACCGTCGCCAGCGGGTGCGACAGCGGTATCAGCGCCGGGTAGACGCGGGCCGAGACCGACTCGGCACCGTCGGGCCCGGTCACGCGCTCGCAGATCGAAAGCAGCTTGATCGTGCAGTCGAACTTGCGCGCCGCGGCGAGATCGGCCGCGGTCACCTTCGTGATGCCCTCGCGGTAGACGTCGGCAGCGGTGACGCGGGTGTGGAAAGCGATCGACGCAAGGATCGCGGCCTTGGACGCCGCGTCGTAGCCCTCGACGTCGGCCGTCGGATCGGCCTCGGCGTATCCGAGTCGCCCGGCCTCGGCCAGCACGGTGGCGTAGTCGTCGCCGTCGGCGTCCATCGCCGAGAGGATGAAGTTGGTCGTGCCGTTGACGATGCCCGCGACGCGTTGCACCTTGTCACCGGCCAGCGACTGCATGAGCGGCCGCACCACCGGGATCGCCCCGGCGACGGCGGCCTCGAAGTACAGGTCGACGTTGGCCTCCGCCGCCGCCTTGGCGAGCTCGCCGGTGTATTCGGCCAGCAACGCCTTGTTCGCCGTGACGACTGATTTACCCTGTTCCAGCGCGGTACGGATGAGCTCGCGCGGCGGTTCGATCCCGCCGAGGACCTCGATGATGATGTCGACGTCGGCGCGACGCACCAGCGCCCCCGGATCCGTGGTGAGCAGCTCGCGCGGCACGCCCCGATCACGGGAAGCGTCGCGCACGGCGATGCCGCGGATCACCAAGGACGCGCCGATCCGCTCGCGCAGGTCGTCGGCGTTCTCGGTGATGATCCGAACGACTTCAGCACCCACGTTGCCCATGCCGAGCACGGCGACACCCAATTCGCGCGGTG
>CAZVVS010000515.1:0-3544 GCA_964630585.1 uncultured Gordonia sp. | reverse complement strand
CCATGGCGGGCCGCCGTATCGCAGGCGCGGGCCCGGCGACAGCTGACAACTTCACCATGTCGGCCGCACTACTTACCGAGATCGGCACGACAGCGACCAATCGTGTGCTGGTGCGCCCGATTGTGGAACGCGAGCAGAAGGTCGCGGTCCTCCGAGTGGCCGAACCGCTGTCGGAGGCCGAGCGAAAGGTGTGGCGCGACATTCTCATTCTCTTGGGCATCGATCTCACCGCCGTGATCGTGGCCGCTGTGGTGGGATCGCTTGTCACCACCCGACTCGTGCGACCACTCAGCGCCATCCGCGACGACGCCGTACGTCTCGGCGACGGGGACTTCTCCATCAAACCTGCCCGAAGCGGTATCGACGAGCTCGATGCCACCGCCGACGCGCTCGCCGACACGGCGGCGCGACTCGACGGTGTTCTGCAGCGGGAACGGTCGTTCACTGCCGACGCGTCGCACCAGCTTCGAACTCCGCTCACATCACTCCGGCTCGTGATCGAAGGCGAGATGCAGTCTCCGAGCGCCGATCCCAACCCAATGCTCGACGCGGCGTTGGGTGAGATCGACCGCCTCGAAGCCACAATTGGAACCCTCTTGAGCGTGGCTCGCGATCAACCGATCAGTCGCGACCCTGTCGACCTCGATCGGATGCTTGCGGCGGTGACTCGCCGTTGGAGCGCGGTCCTCGACGAGCGAGACCGATCGCTCGCCTGCGCATCGAGCATCGAGGGACATCCCCGCGTCAGCCGCAACGTGCTCGAGCAGATTCTGGACATTCTTCTGTCGAATGCCCTGCAGCATGGTCGGGGGGACGTGACAATCGACGCCAGCGAAGAGGGCAACAACGTTGTCATCACCGTCAGCGATCTTGGGCGGATCGGCCGGGATCCGAGCGAGTTGTTCACCCGCCGAGATCCGGGCGCGTCTGGTCACGGCCTCGGCTTGGCGCTGGCACGCTCGCTCGCCGAGTCCGAGGGCGGTCGCCTCGTGCTCGCCGCAACCGATCCGACGACGTTTCGTCTGCTACTCATGGATCACGCCGGGAAACTAAGCGACGCGAACGGGACGCGATAGCCGCTGCCGCGAGTCCCACGACAGCAGCGCCGAGTGCCCAGCCGGCGATCACGTCGGTGAACCAGTGCACACCGAGATAGACCCGACTCACACCGACACTCACCGCAATCGTCGCCGCCGCGGACCAGATCGAACGGCGATGCGAGGGCGCTTGCGCTACTGCGAGCAGCGCAATCGTGCCCCAGATCGCAGCTGATTGTGTGGCGTGACCGGATGGGAACGAGTAGCCACCAGCGCGGACGAGCCGATCGGCAAGGTCGGGCCTGGCGCGGCCGAAGGCGAGCTTGAGCGAGTTGGACGACCACCAGGCGATTGCTGCGACCAAGGCGAGCAGGACCAACGCCGTCCAGTCGCCGACCCGCTTTCGCCACACCAACGCGGCAACTACGGCCACGAAGGTCAGAACAGTGAAGCTGCCCAGTGATGTAACAACGCGCATCGTCGAGTCGAGCCACCCGGTCCGGTGCTTGATCATGAACTCGAGGATCCGGTGATCGAAGCTGAGCGTCCCTCCGATCCGTTCGCCCGACACATGGGTCACGTTTGCCACCTTCAATCCCATTTGTCCCCGACTCGGGAACAGGCACGGTAGCGACCTCGTGGTTCGTCGGCGGTGAAGGCACGGTGAGACGACGGTAAAGCGGCGGCACACCTTGATCTGCACTGACCTTCGTCGCCAACTCTTTGCCAGGAGCTAACGAACCGATGGGTCTGCGGTGATCGACGATTCCGCATGATCGCTCCATGACTCACGACTGGAGCGAACGATGACGATCTTGGAAGACCGGCCGGCGCCGACGCCGCGCGCCGCGATCCCGTCAGATCTATCAGCAACCGAGCCGACAGGAGCCGCTCCCACCAGCAAAGGGCAGCAACGCCGACGGCGTCGCCGGCTGGCCCTGCTAGTCCTCATGGCGCTCGTGGTTCCCGTCGGCTGGTCGTACACCGGGTACCTCACCGCGGCCGGAGACGCTCCCGTCGGTGTTCGCAGCGTCGACTGGCTCCGAGACCACGGGTTCGAATCCGTCGTCAACGACATCGAGCAATGGTGGTACACCCGCACCAAGCCGACCGGCACCAAGGTGCCGACATCGGACCTCCCGAGCGCGCTTCAACCGCACACGGCGGTAGCAGCACTGGCCGCGACCGGCCCCGACGCCCCATCCACACCGACCATCCCGCCCTCGACCATCCCCACGCTCGTGGTTCCAGCGCAGGCCGGCGAAGGCGTCTGGCAACCGGTCACGGGGCTTGCCACCCCGTCAGCCGCGGTCGAGCAAACGTTCCTGCGACCCGACAAGGCATTCCCATCGGTTGGGGCCAACCTCGTCCGCATTGACCAGAGAGCCACCAGGCTCGTGTTCGTACCCGGAACGAGGGAGCCCGGCGGGACGGGATGGGCATGGGGCTCCCAGATACCGGTAGATCAACGCCAACGCGTCATCGCCGCGTTCAACGCCGGCTTCAAGTTCAAGCACACCGCCGGCGGGATCTACACAGAAGGCCGTCACGCCGTCCGCCCGTTGCAGAACGGTCTCGCATCGATCGTCATCCGCAAGGACGGCACCGCCGACATCGCGAAATGGGGTCGCGACACCGCTATGGGAACCGACATCGCCAGCGTCCGGCAGAACCTCGATCTCATCGTCGACCACGGCGCGCCGGTCGGCGGGCTCATCACAGATCGGGCCGGTCGCTGGGGCACCGTGAAGTCCCAGCTGCAGTACACGTGGCGCTCTGGTGTTGGCATCGATGCCCAAGGTCGTCTCATCTACGCCGCAGGCCACAAGATGACCCTGACACAGCTCGCGACATCGCTGTCGCAGGCTGGAGCAGTTCGGGCAATGCAACTCGACATTCACGACAACGTCGTCACGTTCAACTGGTACCGACCCGTCAAGGGCACCAAGACCGACGTCGTCGCCTCGAAGCTGACCCCCGCGATGACGCGGGACGCCACCCGCTACCTCGTCCCCGACCAGCGCGACTTCCTTGCGGTGGTGGCCCGATGACCGCCACATCGACAGCGCGCCGAGCCCTCGACACCACGCTCCAAACGCATCCAGCGACGAGGCCGGGACCGGCGACGGACACACCGTCGGTCGTCGCACCGTCGGCGGAGCGCGCCCTTCTCACCGCGCTCCGACCACGACAATGGACAAAGAACGTCCTGGTCGTGTCGGCACCACTCGCTGCCGGGGCTCTCCTCGATCCATCGAAACTCCTCCACGTGCTCGCCGCGTTCGTAATGATGTGCGCGGCGGCGAGCTCGACCTACCTGATCAACGATCTCGGTGACGTCGAACGCGACCGGCTCCACCCGTCCAAGCGCCACCGGCCGATCGCAGCAGGGTGGATCTCAGGGCAGGTCGCGGTCGGCACCGCTGTCGCCGCTGCGTCGTTGGCGGTTGCGATCGGAGCCGTTCTCGGAGTCTCGACGCTCGCCGCCGTCCTCGCCTACCTCGCCT
>CAZVVS010000514.1:0-3558 GCA_964630585.1 uncultured Gordonia sp. | reverse complement strand
AATTTCATATTCAAATCCGTCTTGAACCAAACAAAACGAATGGTTCCTATATGAAAACCTCGACAAGTATTCGTATAACACCTTTGAGAGAACAGATTTCACACATACTTTTTTATAGACAGTATTAGTATTGATATTGACCTCATAACATTTGTCTATAATATAGCATAAAATATCGCGACACAAGCCTTTCTCTCGAAACTCTGGAAAGATAAATATCGAAAACACGTTTATATTGTCGTCGTTTTCGTGTAAAAACGCCAACTCTCCCTTCTCAAACTCAAACTCGACTTTACCTATTGAATAACTATTATAATTCGCAAAATAAGTGTCTATTACATTATATAATGATGTCATATGTCATATTATATAATATTGTTTTTATTCATTTTTAGTTTAGTTTATTATTCATATATATATTTTGTTTTTGTTTTACACGTTATACGGTTGGAAAACTGGGGTCCATTGCGATACCGCATATGCCTCCATCGTTCGAAGACGAGGACCGCAATATTTTTACATATCCATCATCACCCCAACTCGAAGACCAACTGTTTTTAACCAACCAATAGTCAAGCCCGTTTTCAGTGCCGTAACCGACAATTAAAACGCCGTGATCTAAACTTGTATAACAAGAGGCCGAAGTGATGACACCGCTTGAATAGGACTGGAAGAGTTTGGTGTCAGCAGAAATCGCTACAGCCACGGGCTGTTGGGCTACTGCCGCTTTCAACGATAATTGGTCGTTTGGTTTAACGTCCGAACACGAACTAATACGCGCAACGGCATTACACGACTGACATTTTCCGCTTGTTTTAGTCGTTCCGGAGGTATAGGTATATTCCTGGTTAGAACATTGGCCGTGCTCAATGACGTATTTAAACGCGCCTTCCATTTGCCCGCCGTTACATCCATGCGAACCATACGAATAACCGGTGGCACAATCGACCAACTCTTGCTCGGACAAATCCACTAATTTCCCGGTAGAAATCGCCCACGCGCCTTCGACGGCACCTGTAGAAGAAAACGTCCAGCAAGACCCACACTGACCTTGGTCCTTTACAGAAGTAACCGCCCCCATTTCTCGCCAATCAATCGAAGACGGGAGGTGACTATCCCCGGCAGAGGACGAAAAGGATTTACAACCGTAACTGCCAACATCGGTGCCCGCACCTACATCCACACCCGTTTTTAAACCGCTGGCATACATCTTCTTAAATTCTTCAGGCGTCAAATCGGTAAATGGATTAACGCCCATTGTAAAGTTTTGACTATGGTCTAAATTATGTATAATGATGTTACGCAGATTGGTGCGAAAAATATCAAAACGATGTTCGAATTCTTCAACGGAATGATATATTTTCCCAAATCGTTCTTGAAAATGCGTAAATTGGTCCCACTCGTCGTCGTATTCATACACAGAACCTCTTAATCGTAACTCGCTTGCACTCAAAAGATAAAAAAAACAACCCAATAACAACATTCTAAACATTCTCTCTTATACATTACTATACAAAAGTTTTTATTATGTTTTCTTATATTTTATATTTTATATTTTATATTTTATATTTTATATATTTGGGTTTCATAATATGTTTTGGTGGATGAGGCGAATATGTGTTTGAATTCTTCTTCTCCGTGTTGGACTAAATAGTGCATACATTTCAAAGCATACGCAAACGATATATCATTTGGTTTGTCGTATCCCAATTCTTCGATTTTTGCAGTGATTTCTTTTGTTTTGGTTGTTTCTTCTGAAAAGAGTAATGTATCTACGTCTTCGTCGACAAATTTCCAATTGTCCGTCAGCGTGATTGCTTTCCATATATTTGTCAATAGTTCTTTTGTAGATTGGTTTGAGATATACTCCATAGTTCCATCTCCAATTTTGGTTTCGTAGTTTTTATGTGGTTGCTCTTGTTCGTCAAACAATATCCAGGAATAATAACTTCTAGGTGCCATAAGGTTGTCGTCCTCCATTTCAAGCGACACGTTGTTTTCTTCTATATGTGTTGTATCATCTATAAAAACATTATCATATGTTGTATTTGGAATATCGCTTGGATTTATTAATGTAAGAGGACAACATGTTGTGTTCATTTTATTGTGTTGGTTTATATTTTATACATATATTTAAAATCAATTTTACACCCTTGAAGATTTAAGTAGTTTGTTTTCACTAAATAATATAATACTGATTAACAGGTTTATTCATTTTTTTATGTATAAAAAATCAATTTAAAGATATGTATATGATACTAATAACAATGTGTGCTGACAACAATAACAATCCTATTGACATTGACGAAGAAAAGGTTGATGACGGTTCAGAATCATCCATTGAAGGCGACTACGATACGGTGTTATATAAAGATTGTAAAAAAAACTTTTATGCCCCAGAAAATGAGTTGGACTTGGAGTTCTTTACACTATTAATTACATCGCCATTACTTCAAAACAAAAACATACATTATATTTGTAAAAAGATGTCTATAAAAGATAGTATATCGAGATTTTTGAATCCGACCCAAAGTTTTGTAGGGCACATATATTTGGAAACAATAAAATACATAAAATGTAATGAATGTGAATTGTATTTACCGTTCGATTTGGATTTTTACTCTAATATAACACAAAAAGAATTAAAAAAATATATGTATAACAATAATAGTGCTGTTTCGAATAATGACATTGAGAATAATGATACATGTAAAAAAAATATTTATAATATATGTCCTTTGTGTTATGAATATGATAACTTGGATCAAGAAATACAAAAACATACATTGAATAAAGTTAATATGTCGACAGGTTTGGGTAATATTTGTGACTGGATTTATCTTTTTACTACAAAGCACGAGTATGAAGAGTATGGTCGTAAATGTACTGATTATAACGATTTTTATTGTAATTTAAACAAAAACAGCGAGCATTATAAACGGTTTGCAAAGAACTATTATTTTTGTGGAGAATCATTTAATATGATTGAAGAAACGTCATTAAAACAAATTATACAAGAATATTGTTAATTTTCTTTAATTAATTCTTTGATTTCGTTTAGTTTCGCATTGATTGGAGGAAGAAAGGTTTCGTCCTTGACGTAAATCATAAATGTAAATTCTTCGAAATAGGATGGTAGAATGAGACTTTCATTTTTCAGTTTGTAAGCGTGACAAGGGTTTTTTTCGTTGTAAAACTTGATTTCGTCAATCGGGTTTTTGTCTTTTAGATTATAGTTCAATTTACAGGAAACGTATTCAATATTGTCTTTGAATTCAAACAATTCCTTTTCGAAGATGAGTTTAAGTAATTGAATTTTTTCATAATCTTTAAAGGTTATGTTAAACACGCATTTATATAATTGACGACGTTTAATTCGGTTTAGTAGTGTTACTGAACGAGCGTTGGTTTCGTCGTTATTAAATGCGTCTATTTCAACAATGTTATCAATGTATTTGATGAACTGGTTTATGTTGCTAACATTTTCTTCCAAATGATATCGTTTGTCAATGTCTCTGAGTATATCAATCGTCATCAAGTCGATTGCGTGGATGGTTG
>CAZVVS010000513.1:0-3564 GCA_964630585.1 uncultured Gordonia sp. | reverse complement strand
TCTCGGCGATGGTCGTGTCGATGGCGGTCATCGGCGTCCACGGCATCATGTCGGACCCGAAGTCGAACTCCGGCGGGTCCTCTGCGGCGGCGATGATCCGGACACCCTCGGCGGTGGTGACGGTCGTCGGGTGTGTCGTCGCATCAGACCCCGTCGGCCGGCGCGTCAGCACGACGACGTCGTGGCCGAGCTCGGCCAGGGCGACGGCCAGATTGTGCACATGGCGGCCGAGTCCGCCCACGACGACCGGCGGGTACTCCCAGGAGACGAGCAGTAGCTTCATCGCCGACCCCCATCGGTGTAGGCCTCGGGGCCGGGCAGTCGGCGCGCGTCGAGGTCGGCGAACATGTTGTCGGCGGCGAACCAGCCGTCGGCCAGCGAGAGTGCGGCCGACTCGCGGCCGCGCGCAGCGGCGTCGGCGATCTCGCGGGCCGCGTGCGCATGCTTGTGGGCGCGGTCGGTCGCGTAGCCACCGGCGGTGTCCTTGGACACCATGAACGGCCAGTCCGAGGCGACGGTCATCAGCGTCTCGCGCAGGATCTGGTCGTTGACGCGGTCGCGGGCCGTGGCCGGTACGTCGTGGCGCTTGTCGACGGTGTCCAACGCCGTGCCGACGACCTCGGCGTTGAGGTCGACGAAGTGCTGCACCTGAGGGCCGGCCCACACCCGCCAGTCCTTGCCCGAGCCCCACGACGACGCCGGCAGGTCGACCGCCTCGCCGACGAAGCCGCGCTCGCGCGCGGTGTTCAGCGACCCGACGGTGACCCCGGCTTCGGGCAACCGGCGCAGGAGGCGCTCGAGCCACACCGGGCCTTCGTGCCACCAGTGGCCGAACAGCTCGGTGTCGAACGCAGCGACGACGAGGGCGGGCCGATCGATGCGTGCGCTCTCGGTGACCAGGCGCTCGCGGATCGTCTCGATGAAGTCGCCGACGTGTTTGTCGATGACGGCGCCGACCCGGTCGGGGTCGTAGGGCGCCTTGTCAGGGCCGGCGACGGTGCGCCCGGTGACCCTCGACAGTTTCAGGCCCGAATCGTGGTCGTAGGTGTGGAAGTCGCGGTACGCGGCATGCCCGGGGTAGCCCGACTTGGGGGACCAGACCCGGTAGCTGACGGTCAGGTCGCGCCCGAACGCGACGACGTCGGTGTCGCCGACCGGACGGCCCAGTGCGGTGTCGCCGCGCAGCGTCGGACCGTCGACCATGAAGTGGCTGACGCCGGCGGCGGCGTATTCGGTTTCCATCCCGGGGGCGAAGGCGCATTCGGGGGCCCAGATGCCGGTGGGGGTGGTGCCCCACCGGCGATGGGCGTCGGCCAGGCCCTCGGCCAGCGAGAACTGCCGCAGCCGCGCGTCGAGGAGCGGGGCGAAGGGGTGGGCCAGGGGCCCACCGAGCAGCTCGATGACCCCCGACGACAGCAGGCGGCGGATCTCCGGGGAGGCACCGTGGCGCCAGTGCTTCTCGAAGTCGTCCAGCGCCGCACCGGCGGCGCGGAAGTTCGCGGTGCCCGCCTGCGCGCGCACACGGTCGCGGTCGGTGGCCAGTTCTGTGGCCCGCAACTGCCAATCGGCCAGCCACTCATACATCGACGAGGTGCAGTGCGGGTCGTCGAGCGCAGCCGCCAGGATCGGGGTGATGCCCAGCGACATGACGTCGGTGAAGCCGTCGGCGGCCAGTCGGCGCAGCACGGCGAACACCGGCTGGTAGCTCGCGGCCCAGGATTGGTAAAGCCATTCTTCGCCGACCGGCCATCTACCGTGGTTGGCCAACCACGGTAGATGTGAGTGCAGGACCAGCGTGAACTGGCCCGGCACGGAGTCCGCGGCACTCACCGTCGGGTCGCGATCGCGAACAGGTCGAGGCTGGCGTCGACATCACCGGGGCGGATGTCGAAATCGGCAGTGGTGACCGCCGCGACGTCGGCGGCCAGCGCCACCGGCCACGGCTCGTCGCGCAGGGCGCGCTGGATCTGGGCGTCGATGATCGAGCCGTCCCACTTGGCGTCGAGTTCGAGCAGCCGCGGCCCGTGATGAACGCCGAGCATCTCGTCGACGGTGAAACCGCGCCCCGACCCGTCGCCGTCGACGAGCAGTTCGGTCAGCTCCAGGGCGTTGAGCTCGCGCGTGTGGAACGGGTTGACCGGGGTGTCGCTGTCGGGGGTGAACGTGATGCGGTTGGGCGTCGACATGAGTAGGCGCCCGCCGGGCCGCAAGACGCGGTGGCATTCGGCGATGAACGCAGGCTGGTCCCACAGGTGCTCGATGACCTGGAAGTTGACGATCACGTCCACCGATTGGTCGGCCAGGGGCAGGTCGATCAGGTTGCCCTGGTGGACGGTCAGCTGCGGGTAGCGGGCGCGGGTGTGCTCCACGGCTGTTGAGTCGTAGTCGACGCAGGCGACGCTACGGGCGCGCCGTGACAGCAGGTCGGCGCCGTAGCCCTCGCCGGACCCGGCTTCCAGCACGTCGCGCCCGTCGACGAAGTCCCCGATGTACTCGTAGGCCACCTCGTGGCGGCGGAACCAGTAGTTCTCCTCGGGGATCCCGGGGACGGTGCGCTCACCGGTCAGCGCCAGCGTGGCGGCCGGATCGGGGGTGGTGGCGTCGGGTTGCGGTGATTCGGTCATCACCTCAAGAGGGTAGTCGGCCGCCGGATCAAGTGGACATCGGCGCCGAGTCATGGAGACGAACCATTCCCACTCGTGGTACAGGAATGGTATACATGAATCATGAGTACCACCTTCCCGATTGTCATGGGAGACCGCGGGCGCCTCGTCGTCCCGGCGGACGTGCGTGAACGACAAGGCTGGGTTCAAGGAGCTGCGCTGCTCCTCGTGGAAACCGATGAGGGCGTTGTTCTCACCACACGCGAACAGGCAAAGGCGATGCTGCGCGCGCAGCTCGCGGGAGACAGCCTGGTGGAACAATTGATGGCCGAGCGCCGACTGGCTGCGACGGCTGACGACGCGCAATGATAGTTCTCGATGCGTCGGCCGTCCTTGCCTTTCTCCAAGGGGAGCCGGGAGCCGATCGGGTTGAAGCAGTGCTACCCGAAGCAACGATCGGCGCTGCGAACTGGTCGGAGGTCGCACAAAAGATTCGCGCAGGCGGAGGTGACTGGTCGCTGGCGGCCGGGATTCTCGCCAGTTACGGGATGGCTGTCGAGGCAGTCGGTGTGCAAGACGCCGAAACCGCTGCCGGACTGTGGCGAAAAGGCGAAGGACTGTCCCTCGGTGATCGCCTGTGTCTCGCGCTGGCGCAACGATTGGGACTGTCGGTGCTCACCGCTGATCGGGGTTGGGGCGATCGAGACGGAGTCGAACAACTGCGATAGCGCGCAGGTCTGTCAATGATCGGCGGCCACGCAGAACTCGTTGCCGTCGGGATCGGCGAGCGTCGTCCACTGGAATCCCGGCATCTCCCGGTGCGCCACCAGTGTCGCGCCGGCGGCGAGGAGCCGCGACACCTCGGCCTCGCGGTCGGCGGCGACGAGGTCCAAGTGCACCCGGTTCTTGCCCGGTGTCGGGTCGTCCACCTTTTGGAAGCCGAGCATCGGCGTACCTTTCC
>CAZVVS010000512.1:0-3564 GCA_964630585.1 uncultured Gordonia sp. | reverse complement strand
AGTCCTCGGCCGTGGCCGTCGCGCCCGCCGGGTCCGCATCGGGCGGCCTGACTTCCATGGTGCTCCCCGAACTCCGCGCGCTCGCCGGCAAACTCGGCATCAAGGGCGCCTCGGGCATGCGCAAGGGCGACCTGATCGGAGCGATCAAGGAGCGCCAGTCGGGTGGCGGTTCGGCATCCGGCGGGACCAACGGCACCGCGGCGCCGGCACCCGTCGAGACCTCGTCCGCGCCGACGGGCGATGGTGTGACCGCTGCGCCCACCACGGCTGACGACTCGCAGGAGTCCGCCAAGACGACCAGCGCCGATCCGGCCCCGGAGGCCGCTGCGGAGCGGGCGAACGGGCCGGAACAGGGCGACGGTCAGGGCAACCGCAACCGCAATCGGAACCGCAACCGGGACCGCGACGGTGGCGAGCAGGCCGACCAGGGCAACCAGAACAACCAGGACAAGAAGTCCGACGGCAAGGAGCAGGGCTCCGGCGAGCAGGGCAAGGACAACCAGGGCGGCCAGAACCGCAACCGCGACGAGGACGGCGAAGGTGGTGGCCGCAACCGGCGCAACCGTCGCTTCCGCGAGCGCAACCGCCGCGGTGGCGGCGGCCGTGACCGCGACGGCGAGCCGCAGCTGTCCGAGGATGATGTCGTGGCACCGGTCGCGGGCATCCTCGACGTCCTGGACAACTACGCGTTCGTCCGCACGTCGGGCTACCTGGCCGGCCCCAATGACGTCTACGTGTCGATGAATCTGGTGCGCCGCTACGGCCTGCGCCGCGGCGACGCCATCACCGGTGCCGTCAAGGTCCCGCGCGAGGGCGAGCAGAGCGGCGGCGGCAACCAGGGCAACAACCGTCAGAAGTTCAACCCGCTGGTGCGCCTGGACACCGTGAACGGCGGTGATCCCGAGGCGTCGCGCAAGCGCCCGGACTTCAATAAGCTCACCCCGCTGTACCCGAACCAGCGTCTGCGCCTGGAGACCACTCCCGAGCGCCTCGACACCCGCGTGATCGACCTGATCATGCCGATCGGCAAGGGGCAGCGCGCCCTCATCGTCTCGCCCCCCAAGGCGGGCAAGACGACGATCCTGCAGGACATCGCCAACGCGATCGCCACCAACAACCCCGAGTGCCACCTGATGGTCGTGCTGGTCGACGAGCGGCCCGAAGAGGTCACCGACATGCAGCGCAGCGTCAAGGGCGAGGTCATCGCCTCGACCTTCGACCGTCCGCCGTCAGACCACACCAGCGTGTCCGAACTGGCCATCGAGCGTGCCAAGCGCCTGGTGGAGCAGGGTAAGGACGTCGTGGTGCTGCTCGACTCGATCACCCGACTGGGCCGCGCCTACAACAACGCCTCGCCGGCGTCGGGCCGCATCCTGTCCGGTGGTGTCGACTCGACCGCGTTGTACCCGCCGAAGCGCTTCCTCGGCGCGGCCCGCAACATCGAGAACGGCGGCTCGCTGACGATCATCGCCTCGGCCCTGGTCGAGACGGGGTCGACCGGTGACACCGTTATCTTCGAGGAATTCAAGGGCACCGGCAACGCCGAGCTCAAACTCGACCGCAAGATCGCCGAGCGCCGCGTCTTCCCGGCCGTCGACGTCAACCTGTCGAGCACCCGCAAGGACGAGCTGCTGCTGTCCCCGGAGGAGTTCTCGATCGTGCACAAGCTGCGCCGCGTCCTTTCCGGACTCGACAGCCACCAGGCGATCGACCTGCTCATCAGCCAGCTGAAGAAGACGCGGAACAACATCGAGTTCCTGATGCAGGTGCAGAAGAACACCCCCGGGGCGATGAACGACGACGACTAGTCGTCGCGTGTCCCCGGCCGGTCCGATCGGTGTGGGCCGGGATTCACGACCGATCAGTCGACGAGGTCGGCGATCAACTGCTCCCACGCGTCGTAGATCCAGCGGCTCACCGGGCCCGTCTGCGATGCCACGAAGCAGCACCGTCCGTGCCGGTCGTAGACCTCGATCGCACTCGTCGGCCCCCATGCGCCGTCGACCGTGGTCACCCAGCATTGCGCGACCGAGTTGAAGTTGATCATCGTGCGTGCCGCATCCGAGGCGATCACCATCGAGCCGTGGTGTTCGCGCGCGCCGGTGAGGGCGTCGTGGTGGATCTGCAGGCAACCGGGCGCGGCCGTGGCGGTCGTCATCGGCAAGGCGATCGTGGACGCGTACGAGAGTGCGTCGATCACCCGCCGCGCCGACACGCGGGAAAACCCTGATCGAGCCGTCGAGGCCAGCGCGGCGCCGCGTGCGACACCGCCGTCGACGAGGATCGAGTCGATCAGGCCGATCTGATCGTCGGCGAACTCCGGTGTGGGCTCAGGTGCGGCGGTCGCCCGCACCTGCTGGCGCTGCAGGGCCAGGTCGTCGAGGATGTCCACATCCGCCGAGCGCGAGAGGCTCAGCGACTCGAACGCCAGCCGGTCCGAACCCTCGATGAGGTAGGTGACGTGCACCGAGTTGCCCTCGGAGTCGAAGACCCGGACGGTCGGCGGGGCCGATGCGGATGGATCGGTCACCAGGACGGTGCCCAGTGCGGCTGGGTTGATCCGCAGGACCAGTCCGTCGCCGACGCTGCGCAGCGGCCCGTCGATGGTTTCGGGAGGATGGTGGGTCCCGACGTCATTGGTGATGACGGGTCCGGCAGCGGTGACACCGACGACGTTGGCGAGCTGGGGCAGTGCGGCCATGACCGTGTCGATCGGGCCGTCCACCACCGATCCGGAGAACCCGGGGGCGCGCAGGAAGGCTTCGAGATCGCTGACACCGCGGCGGTTGCGCGGGCATCGGCGGCACGGGCAGCGGTCGTCGCCGGCAGTGGGGTTGGGATTGCGCTCGGTCATCTCAGTACACGTCCCGCAGGTAGCGCTTGTCGCTCTTGAGTTCCTCGAGGTAGTGCGTGGCTGCTGCGTCGTCGAGCCCGCCCTCCTTGGCGATGATCTCCAGCAGGGCGGTATTCACATCGTGCGCCATCCGCGTGGCGTCGCCGCACACGTAGACGTACGCGCCCCGCTGCAGCCATTCGTACAGCGTCGCGCCCTGTTCGTGCATCCGGTCCTGGACGTATACCTTGTGCGCCTGGTCACGCGAGAACGCGAGGTCCAGGCGTGTCAGCAGTCCGTCGGTTTGGAACTGCTCGAGCTCGTCGGCGTAGGCGTAGTCCGATTCCCGGTGCTGGTCACCGAAGAACAGCCAGTTGTCGCCGGTCGCGCCGCGGTGGGCCCGTTCGTGCAGGAAGCTCCGGAACGGTGCCACCCCGGTGCCGGGTCCGATCATGATGACCGGCGCGTCGTCGTCGGGGAGCCGGAAGGACCGGTTGGGCGTGATGAACACCGACACCTTGGTCCCGTCATCGACCCGGTCGGCGAGATAGGTGGAACACACGCCGCCGCGGTCGCGGTCGAACGCGCGGTAGCGGACCACGGCCATCGTGATGTGGACGGTTCCCGCATGGGTGTTCGGCGACGAGGAGATCGAGTACACCCGGTGTGCCAACGGCCGCAGCTCCCCGAGGAGCTCCTCGGGTGTAATCGTCAGCGACGGGTCGACGTCG
>CAZVVS010000511.1:0-3575 GCA_964630585.1 uncultured Gordonia sp. | reverse complement strand
AAGGCGACGGCACGTTTAGCGTGACCGCCCAGGTGACGGACTTCGCGGATACGGCTGGCCCCAGCTCGCCCGGCGTGTCGGTGACGGTCGACACCGAGACGCCGTCGGCTCCGGTGGTCTGGCCGATCGCCGAGAATGCCGACGGCGGCATCAACGCCGTCGAGGCCACCGACGGCACGTTCCTGGTGGTGGACCTGTTCGGCACCGGCGCCTTGGCTGGCGACACGGTGACGGTGAGCTGGGGCGGCCAGACGGTCACCCATACGCTGCTCGATGGCGATATCGGCGCCGGCGCCACCACGGTGACGGTACCTGAGGCGACGATCGCGGCCGAGGGCGACGGAACGTTCAACGTGACGGCCAAGCTTACCGACATTGCCGGCAACGTGAGCGCCAGTTCGCCGATCCAGTCCGTAAAAGTCGACGCGACGGTTCCTGGCGCACCCGTGATCACGTCGATCGTGGAGAACGGCGGGGGTGGCATTGCTGCCTCCGAGGTAGGCCAAGGCACGCCAGTCGTGGTGAGCCTCGCGGGAACAGGCGCTCTCGCCGATGACCTGCTGACGGTGGCCTGGGGCGGCCAAGCCGTGTTCTACACGCTGACCGGCGCCGATATCGTGGCGGGCAGCGTGACCATCACGGTGCCGTTTTCGACGATCGCCGCACAGGGCGATGGCACGATCAATGTCACGGCGAAACTGACGGACACCGCGGACAACATAGGGTCCGCGTCGCCGGCCGTCGTGGTTACGGTCGACACCATCGCGCCCGGCGCGCCGTCGATCCTGTCGATCGAGGAAAACGACCAGGGCGCAATCGACACCGGCGAGGCGATGGACGGCACGCCGATCGTGGTGGGCATCGCCGGGATCGGCGTCCAGGTCGGCGATACGCTAACCGTGCAGTGGGGCCAACAATCGATCGACCATGTGCTGGTCACGGACGACATCGCGAGCGGCGCCGTGACGGTGACGGTTTCGTCGGAGACGATCGCGGCGCAAGGGGACGGCACGTTCGGCGTGACGGCGAAGCTCGCTGACGTGCTGGGCAACAGCCGATTTGAATCACCGAGCGTCGTGGTGACGGTCGACACGTCGGCGCCGGTTCCACCTTCGATCGCTGCGATTCCGGAGAATGACGCCGGCGGCGTCAACGCCAGCGAGGCCGCCGATGGCACGTCGGTCGTCGTCAGTCTCATCGGAACCGGGGCGCTGGCGAGCGACACCTTGACGGTCAGATGGGGCACGCAATCCGTCACTTATGCGCTGCTGGCCGCGGACATCACGGCGGGGACGGCAACGGTGACGGTCCCGGCGGCCGCGATTGACGCGCAGGGCGATGGCTTGATCAGCGTATCGGCCAAGCTGACGGATGCAGCCGGCAATACCAGCTTCTCGCTGTTTGGCGAGACGGTCACGGTCGACACGACGGTGCCGAGTGCGCCGTCAATCGAAAGCGTTGCCGAAAACGCCGGTGGCAGCATCAATGCCGTCGAGGCTGACGGTGGCACGCCGGTCGTGGTGGCCCTCGCCGGCAGCGGCGCCAGCGCCGGCGACAGCGTTGTCGTGGGATGGGGTGCCGAGACCGTCAGCTATGTCCTGCTTGCCGCCGACGTCATGGCCGGCAAGGCGACGCTGCAGGTCGCGGCGGCGACGGTCGCGGCACAGGGGGATGGGGCGGTCGACGTGACCGCCAAGCTCGTCGACGCTGCCGGCAACGAGAGCGCCAGATCGGCGACTCTTGCCGTGACGGTCGACACGGCGGCGCCCGGAGCACCGACAATCGAGTCGGTTGCAGAAGACGCCGATGGCGGCATCAGCCACGACGAAGCGTCCGACGGCACGCCGGTGGTTGTCGGCTTGGCGGGAACCGGAGCGCTGGCCGGCGATACACTGACTCTCGCCTGGAGTGGCCAGGCAGTCAGCTACGCGTTGACCGCCACCGATATCGCCGCCGGCAAGGCGACGCTCACGATACCTCTGGCCGTCATCGCGGCGGAGGGCGATGGAACATTCGATGTCACGGCAGGGTTGACAGACTCGGCCGGCAACGACGGGGCACGTTCTGCTGCCGTCACCGTGACGGTTGGAAGTTCGACGATGGTTTCCATCGCGACACTCGATGCGGTCCAGGCGGAAGGCGATGACGCCCCTACGGCGTTCACCTTCAAGGTGACCCTCGATCATGCCGCGATGGCGGTGCGGACGGTCGACTGGATCGCGACCGGATCAGGCCTGAATCCGGCCGACCTTGAGGATTTCACGCTGCCGAGCGGCACCGTTACGTTCGGCGCTGGCGAGACCAGCACGACCCTGACCGTCCTGATTTCCGGCGATGCCGACGTCGAACTCGACGAGGGCTTCGCCGTCGCGCTGTCGAATCCTTCCTCCGGTCTGATGATCGGCGTTGGGACGGCAAGCGGCATGATCGACAACGACGACACTGCGATCGCGTCGATCGCCGGTCTCGTGTCGGAACTGCACGAAGGTAATACCGGCACGTGCCTCTTCACCTTCGCGGTGAGCCTCGACCGGCCGGCGGTGACGGACCAGTCCGTCGTCTGGATGGCGAGCGGCTCGGGCAATCATCCGGCGGAAGCAGACGATTTTGCCGGCTTGCCGGCTGGCCTTCTCGTGTTCGAGGCTGGCGAGACGAGCAAGGTCGTCACCGTTGCCGTGTCTTGTGATGTGCTCCTGGAACTCGACGAAGGCTTCGCCGTGGCGCTCTCTCAGGCATCGTCCGGATTGATCCTCGGGACGGCCATTGCCAATGGCATCATCCACGACGACGACAGGCCGGCCGTGTCGGTTGCCGCGGCCGACGCGGCGATGGCGGAAGGCGACAGTGCGACCACGGCGTTCACTTTCACTCTCAGCCTCGACCGGGCGGCGCTCGCAGATCAGACCGTGAACTGGTCGGTCATGGGCGTCGGCGCTCACGCCGCCGATGCCTCGGACTTCTCCGGGCAGCTCCCTGTCGGCACGGTTACATTCGCCGCCGGCGAGACCAGCAAGACGGTGACGGTGCTGGTGTCGGGCGACACCGCTGTGGAATTCGACGAAGGCTTTGCGATGATGCTTTCCAACGCCTCGTCCGGGCTCCGGCGCGGCGGGGTCGCTGCGGCAGGCACCATCGGGAATGACGACGCATCGGTGGTGTCGCTGGCCGATCTCGCCGGCACGAAGACCGGCGGCAATGGCGGCGCCACGACATTCAACTTCACCGTGAGCCTCGACCAGGCCGGCGTGACCAACCAGACCGTCGACTGGTCGGTCGCGGGCACGACCGTGAAGGCGCCCGGCGGCCGCGCGCCGGCGGGGCCGCCGCCGGTCGGCACCGTGCAGTTTGCAGCCGGAGAGACTGCCAAGACCGTGTCGGTCCTGGTGTCCGGCGATCCTGGCCCGGAGTTCGAGCAAGGCTTCGTCGTCGCCCTGTCGAACGCATCGTCGGGCCTCGCGCTCGGCAAGGCGAGTGCGACCGGCGTCCTCGAGTATATCGGCACCTCCGCCGGATCGATTGCCGCCCTGTCGGCGCCGGTCGCGGAGGGCAACGGCGGGACAACCGGCTACACGTTC
>CAZVVS010000510.1:0-3582 GCA_964630585.1 uncultured Gordonia sp. | reverse complement strand
CGGTCGGCAAACGTAGCAGCGTGTGGACGTCGCACTCCTTGAGTAGGTTGCGGCGGACGGTTTCGCCAGCGCCGCCCTCGAAGAGGACGTTGTCGGGCACACCGATGGCCGCGCGGCCGTGCTGTTCCAGCATGGTGCGGACGTGCTGCACGAAGTTGAGCTGCTTGTTCGACGTCGACGCCCAGAAGTCGTCGCGCACGACGGTGAGCGACTGCCGCTCGGCCTTGCCCTCGGAGTTGACGATCTGGACCGATGACTTCTTACCGAACGGCGGGTTGGTGAGCACCATGTCGAACCGGTCGCCCGGGTCGGCCCGAAGGGCGTCGTCGACGTGAACCGGGCTGTCGGATTCCGGCGACTCGATGCCGTGCAGCAACAGGTTCATCGCACAAAGCCGGGCCGTGTTGTCGACGATCTCCCAGCCGGTGAACAGCCCCGACCGCAGGTGGCGTTTCTGGTCGGGGTCGAGGTTCGGGTTCCGGCGCACGATGTGGTCGAAGGCAGCGAGGAAGAACCCACCGGTGCCACACGCCGGGTCGCAGATCCGCATGTCGGGCGTCGGCTGCATCACATCAACCATCGCCGAGATCAACGCCCGCGGCGTGAAGTACTGACCCGCCCCCGACTTGGTGTCGGCCGCGTTCTTCTCCAGCAGCCCCTCGTAGGCGTCGCCCTTCACGTCGGCATCGAGGGTCATCCACTGCTCGTTGCCGATCAGGTCCTTGATGAGCCGTTCGAGCTTGGCTGGGTCCTGGATGCGGTTCTGCGCCTTGCGGAACACGACGCCCAGAAGGTCGTCGGTACCACCGAGGTGGTTGAGGATGGCGATGTAGTGCGCTTCGAGCGCCTCGCCCTTGAGGTCGAGCAGCGACGGCCAGTCGTAGCCCTCAGGCACGATCCGTTCGAGGCCGAGCTGGTGCTGCTCATCAGCCATCTTCAGGAACAGCAGGTACGTGAGCTGCTCCAGGTAGTCGCCGTACGACAAGCCGTCATTCCGCAGGATGTTGCAGTAGTTCCAGAGCTTGTCGACGATCACCTTGGTTTCGCTCACGATGCCTTCGCCTTCCGAGTGCGCTTGGTAGGTGCAGCCGCCGCCCGGTCGGCCCGGATGCGTTCAAGCAACACCGAGCCCGGCTCATCATCAGGATCCTGCGGCACGAGTTGGCCCGAGAACGCCGTGGCGAGGATCGAGCGTCGCAGGCCGTCAGCCCGAGAACGTGCAAGCCGAACATCGGCCTCGAGCCGTGCGGGAGCAGGAGGCGGCGCTCGCCGGGCTCAAGGTGAGCGAGGACGAGACCGTCTTCGCCGGGCCCGACGGCGGCCTCACCCACCCCGACTACGTCAGCCAGGTCTTCGACCGTCACCTCGCCGGGAGCGACCTACCGAGGATCCGGTTCCACGACCTCCGCCACACCCACGCCAGGATCCTGCTCAAGGCCGGCGTCCACGTGAAGGTCGTCAGCGAACGCCTCGGCCACAGCAGCCCCGCCTTCACCCTGACCGTCTACCAGCACGTCATCCCCGGCATGCAGGCCGACGCCGCCCGCCTGTTCTGCGAGGCCCTCCGGGATGTGACCGAAGCCGCTGTTGCGCCCGCTGCGACTTGTTCTATATTCGCACACATGGGGACCCGCTCCAGCGAAGTGATCGGACGGCGGATCAAGGCAGCCCGCGAGGAGGCCGGACTCACTCAGGAGGAGCTTGCGCAGGATGTTCACCTCGACCGCTCGGCTCTGGCCAAGGTCGAAGTCGGGAGCCGGAAGGTGTCGGCCCTCGAGCTGGCGCTGATCGCTGAGCGGCTCGACGTGCGAATCGAGTGGTTCGTCGATGACGCTCCCCAGGCCGTCGTATCACGGCGCAACAATCGGGAGCCTGGCGCAGCGAGCCCGGCAATCGACAAGCTCACCGAGCGAGTGGCGCGGGAGGTTGAGTTCGTCATGGCACACGACGAACACCTGGCCTCGCTGACGACCCCAGATCCGATTCGCCGGCCATCAAGTCGCTCTTCGGTCGAGGATGCGGCGAACGAAGCCCGCCAGCTACTCGGCGCCGACTCCGTCTCACCGGTACTTGACCTTTCACGGCGGGTCGCCGCTATCGGTCTGCTTGCGTTCTCTATCGACCTCGGAGCGGATGCAGCAGATGGCTCATCCATGCTTCTTCGCACCGGCGGCATCGCAGTCGTCAACGGCCACCTTCATGTCGGCCGGCGTCGACTGACGCTGGCCCACGAGCTGGGCCATTATCTGTTCGCGGACGAGTTCTCTGTCGACTGGCAAGTCCCGAACCCCGACCAGCCGGACAACCGCGAGGCCAAGATCGACCACTTTGCTCGAGCGGTACTCCTTCCCGCGCAGGGCCTGGAGCAATCGTGGGCCCGCCATCGCGATCAGGAACACTCCCTTCGAGAGTCTGCTGTCATCACCGCTAGCGAGTACCGAGTGGACATGTCCACGCTCGCCCGCCGGCTCTCCGATCTCCGGTTGGTGAGCAACGGTGAGGCGCAGCAGGTTCGCGGAGTTCGGACGACGCGAGCTGACATCGTCGACTTCGACCTTCTGATCCATGAGGAGTTGAACCCGCCGGAACTGCCGACCAACTACGTCGAGGCCGTTCTCCGGATCTACCGCCACGAGGTGATCTCGGCAGCGCGGGCGCTCGATCTACTGCTCGACACCTGGGATGAGGCGGACCTGCCGGAGCTGCCGTCGCTGCCCGAGCAGGCCATCTGGTCGTTCGTGTCCTGATCTTCAGGACGCTCGTCATCTCATGGAGATCCTCGTCTTCGATACGAGCCCGCTGAGCCACTTCGCCAAGCAGAACTGGCTCGGCGTGTTGAAGGCGGTCATCGGTGAACGCAGGGCGATGATCCCGGACGTCGTGGTGCGCGAGCTCACCGAAGGTGCTCGGAGGGACAGCCGCCTTCAGGAGGTGCTCGACGCCGACTGGCTTGAACACCGGGAGCTGATCACCGACGACGAGGTAGCTGCGTTCGTCGAGTTCTCTGCGCTGCTTGTGAAGGGATCCCGCAATAGGGGGAGGCTGGCGTTCTGGCGCTCGCTTCCGTCATCGGCGGCACCGCTGTGATCGACGACGGCGCCGGACGGAAGGCTGCGGACGACCACGGTGTCAACAAGAAGCCGACCCTCGCTCTGCTGTGTGAGGCAATCCATGCCGGACTACTCACTGTGAAGCTGGTGAGCGCCCTGGCGGACGACCTTCTCGCCACGGAGTACCGGCTGCCCTTCGAAGCCGGAGGATTCGAAGAGTGGGCCACCGACCAGGGCATGGTCTGAGCCGCAGGGACTCCTAAGCGCGCCCACCCGTTAGAAGATCCGTTAGAAGTCGGGCCGGGAACGAGGAGGGCCCATCCTCTCGGATGGGCCCTGACCTGCGTCTCAGTTGGTGGCGGGGGCAGGATTTGAACCTGCGACCTTCGGGTTATGAGAGGCCTCTCTCCCGGCCCGTTCCGTACCTTCCAGAACCTCTGAGGTGGGGTTTCGCGCAATCGACGTGCCAGTCCGTACCACTGCGGACCAGTCAATCCCAGCCCGCGGTGTAGAAGCGAGTGTAGAAGCCGCG
>CAZVVS010000509.1:0-3585 GCA_964630585.1 uncultured Gordonia sp. | reverse complement strand
CACTGGTGTTCCTGGGTGCGTTCATCCCCATCGTCGGTGCGTTGGTGACCGGCGGTGTGGCCGTGCTTGTCGCCCTGGTGACCCAGGGGTGGCTGGCCGCCGTCATCGTCCTGATCGTCGTCGTCGCCGTTATGCAGCTGGAGAGCCACGTGCTGCAGCCGTTCCTACTCGGCCGATCGGTCCGCCTGCACCCGGTCGCGGTGGTGCTCGCCATCGCCGCCGGCATCGTCCTCGCCGGAATCGTCGGCGGCCTACTCGCCGTGCCGTTGATCGCCTTCCTCAACACGTCTATCCGCAAGCTGAAGGGCTGGCCCGACGATCCGCACGATGGAACGGAGATCGAAGTCTCCGGCGTCGTGCTCACCGCCGATGCCGACCCCCCGACGTGGGACACGAGGTGACCGACGACTCGCCACGGGCGCAGGCGCGCCGGGCCTGGCTGGCGAGGGTCCGCGAAAGCGTCGACGAAGACGCCTCGGCCCCGCTCTGGCGTGCCGCGCAAGTGTTCCGGGCGCTCTCGCTGGTCTACGCGATCGGCTATCAGGTTTCGATCAACGGACAGTTGGACCGGCCGCGGACCGCCGCTGTGTTGGGTGTGGTCCTACTGGCCTGGTCGGCCGTCTGCGCCGTCGCTTACCTCACCGGGTTCGGCCGCAACTGGAAGTGGGTCGGCGCCGAGATCGTCGTGACGGTCGCACTGCTGCTGTCGACGTCGTCGGTGGCGTCGACGACGTGGATCGACGAGAACCAGCCGTGGCCGACGACGCTATGGGCCTGCAACGCCGTGATCTCCGCCGCCATCCTCGGCGGTGCCGGGGGCGGAGCACTCACCGGACTCCTGGTGTGGGCGGCGTCGGTGTTCGTGAAGGGGCACGTCAGCCTCAACTTCGGCCGCAACGCCCAACTCATCCAGCTGCTGTTCCTCGGCCTCGTCGTCGGCTGGGCCGCGACGAGCGGACGGCGCAACCATGAACTGCTGACACAGGCCGCGCGGTACGCCGCGGCCGGTGAAGAGCGCGACCGGCTGGCCCGCCACGTCCACGACGGCGTTTTGCAGGCGCTCGCGCTGATCTCCCGCCGCGGACGCGAGATCGGCGGTGAGACGACGGCCCTCGCGGAAATGGCCGGTGAACAGGAGGGGGCGCTGCGGCGCTTCCTCACCGAGCGGGCCGACGAGGATCGCGCATACGGCGACCCGGCACCGGGCGAGGGTGGTCGGGTCGACCTCGCGGCCCTGCTGCGCCGGTACGCCGGCGAGGACGTGTCGGTCAGCACCCCGCGCGAAGCGGTCACCGTCGCCGCGCGGATCGGTGCGGAGGTCGACGGTGCCGTCGGCAACGCCCTGGACAACGTGGTGCGCCACGCGGGTCCGGGGGCGCGTGCCTACGTGCTGCTCGAGGACCTCGGTAGCGACGTCGTCATCAGCATTCGCGACGACGGGTCGGGCATCGAACCGGGGCGTTTGGCGGCGGCGGCGCAGCAGGGCCGCCTCGGTGTCGCGCAGGCGATCGTCGGGCGCATCGAGGCGCTCGGCGGACGCGCGGAACTCGACTCCGCGCCCGGAGCGGGGACAGACTGGGAGCTGACCGTGCCGATCGACGACGAGGAGCTGCCATGACGATCCGCGTGATGATCGTCGACGATCACCCGATGTGGCGCGACGGAATCGAGCGCGATCTCGTCGCCGAGGGGTTCGAGGTAGTCGCCACCGCCGATGGGGTCGGTGCGGCGGTGCGCCGGGCCGCCGCCGTGCAGCCCGACGTGGTCCTCATGGACATGCAGCTGCGCGACGGCAGTGGCGCGCAGGCGACGGCCGAGGTCCTGGCTGCGTCCCCATCGTCGCGAGTCCTGGTGTTGTCGGCCTCCGACGAGCGCGACGACGTGCTCGAAGCAGTCAAGGCCGGCGCCACCGGCTACCTCGTGAAGTCGGCCTCCCGCGACGAGATGGTCGCCGGGGTGATAGCCACCGCGGACGGGCAGGCGGTCTTCACGCCCGGACTGGCGGGCCTGGTCCTCGGCGAGTTCCGCCGCATGTCGGCCGGTGACGACCCCGAGAAGCCGGTGTTGTCACCGCGCGAGACGGAGGTCCTGCGCTACGTCGCCAAGGGGATGACCGCCAAGCAGATCGCGGCCAAACTCTTCCTCAGCCATCGCACTGTGGAAAACCATGTACAGGCCGCGTTGCGCAAGCTGCAACTCGCCAACCGGGTCGAACTCGCCCGCTACGCGATCGAGCACGGATTGGACGACGAGCCGAGTCCGTAGCGGCGTCCGCTACGACTCGTCTTGGTCGCGCGACCGGCGGAGCAGGTCCTGGACGCTGATCTCCTTGGCGCGGTTGCCCGCAGCGCGCTTCCCGTCGGCATCGGGATCCTCGGCCGACGTGAACGCTTGCGGCGCGGTGGCATCCGTCAGGCGGATCCCACCGACACCGAGCCGCCACGAACCGGTGTCGGGTGCGCTCGCGTCCGACGTCGCGCCGGCACTAGATCCGGCCCGCTCGACCGGGTCAGTCGCGCGATTGATTCGCGGCTGCACCGGTGGCGCAGGCGCGGGATTCGGCCCGGCCAGCGGCGTTCCCGGCGCCGGTACGGGATTCGGCCCGCTCGCTTGCGCTCCCGGCGCCGGTGCGGAATTCGGCCCGCTCGCTTGCGCTCCCGGCGCCGGCACGGGATTCGGGCGCCCAGTGATCGGCGGCTGCTCGGCCGACGGGACGATCCGCTGCTCGCTCGGTGTGACCGCGGGGGAGGGGATCGGCCCGCTCGGCTGCACGGCGGGTGATCCGACCGGCTCACTCGGCTGCACGGCAGGGGAGGGGGCAGCCTCGGCTGCGCCACGGGGCGCGGTGCGCGCGGCACGGGGGAAAGCGGACGTGGGGGCCGTCGCGATCACGGTGCCGGCCGACATTGAGCGCGCGGCGGCAACATTGGCGTCGACCATCTGGTCCGGTTCGACCTCGAGGATCGTCTCGCCCAGGCCCAGCTTGCGCTGCATCGTCTTCATCCACTGCGGTGCCCACCAGCAGTCGTCGCCGAGCAGCTTCATCGTCGACGGGACCAACAGCATGCGGATGACCGTCGCGTCGAGGATCAACGCCGCGATCATGCCGAAGGCGATGTACTTCATCATCACGATGTCCGACAGCGCGAACGCACCGGTGACGACGACGAGGATCGCGGCGGCGGCGGTGATGATCCGGCCGGTGTGCGCAGTGCCGACGCGGATCGCCTCGGTCGTTGACGCGCCCTTCTGCCTCGCCTCGACCATGCGGGACAGCAGGAATATCTCGTAGTCCGTCGACAGGCCGAACACAATCGCGATGATCAACACCAATACCGCGGCGAACAGCGGACCCGGCGTGAAATTCAGCAACGATGCGCCGTGTCCCTCGACGAAGATCCACGTCAAGATGCCCAGCGTCGCACCCAGACCGAGTGCGGAGACCAGCGCGGCCTTGATCGGCAGGACGATGGAACCGAATGCCAAAAACATGAGGAATCCGGTGACCAGTACCAGGATGATCGTCATCAGCGGAAGTCGCTGCAACAGGGCGTCGATGGAGTCCTGTGTCAGCGCTGGGGTGCC
>CAZVVS010000508.1:0-3624 GCA_964630585.1 uncultured Gordonia sp. | reverse complement strand
GTGACCTTCGCCAATCCGAGCCTCATCTACGCGGGCTGGGTACTCGACCTGCCGATTCCGGTCGTCGCTGACCCGGCTCCCCCCGTGCCTCCCGCCCTGCCGCCCGTAGACTCGCAGGAGCCGCCGACACCAGCGCCACCACCAGCTCCGGAGGTCACCGCCCCTCCGAACCCGGACAGCGCATCTTCGCCGCAGACCGATTCATCGGCGACGACCCCGTCGACTACCGCGGCCACGACCTCGACGACATACCTGGCTTCTTCGACCGCGCCGGCGGCAAGGAGCGCCGAACCCGGGCCCGACAACTCTGCCGGTGCGGCTGACGAGGAGCCGGTCTCGACGCCTGGTCGTGCACCGCTGTTCGCCGGTGGCATCGTCCTCGCCAGCGCGATCGTGCTGCTGCTGACCCGGCTCCGGCGCTCTCAAGCCCGTCGCCGTCCACCCGGTCGGCCACCCCATCGGCCTCCAGCAGACGTGGCGTCGACCGAGACAGCCATCCGTGTCGCCGGTGATCCGGCCCGCGTGGGTCGAGCGTTCACCGCGCTGCGAGCCTTCGCCGCCGGGCTCGGCCATGCGGACATGCAGACGGTTGCCGCTGTGCGGGTGGGCGACACCGAGGTCGAGGTGCTCCTCGCTTCGCCCACCACCGTCGTACCGGCGGGGTTCGACAGCGATTCCGACCGGCGGGCGTTCACCACCGAGGCCGAGATCACCACGACGGCGCTCGAGGGGCTCGCCGGTGACATCGCCGCGCCGTGGCCGGCGGTCGTCGCCGCGGGATCGGTCGACGACGACCTCGTACTCATCGATGTCGAAGCCGCGGGCGTGTTGACCATCGACGGTCCGGACGCCGCCGACACCGTGCGCCGCATCGCCGCAGAGCTCGCGACATCGCCCGCGTCGGAGCTGATCGAACTGCTCGTCGTCGGCGACGGGCTCGACGTCGCGGGGAGCGAACGGATCCGTCTGGTCGGCACCGTCGGCGAGGCACTCGACGCGCTTGCGACAAGTGGTGCATCCATACGAGCAGCCCTCGAGCGGCTCGGTGATCCCAGCACCGCGATCGCCCGGCGTGACCACTCCGCTGAACAGGGATGGGGCGTCACCGTCATGATCTGCATGACTTCCCTCTCGGCGTCACAACAAGCGCTCCTGGCGAGCGTCGCCCAACCTGGACGCGGGGTTGCCGCCGTCGTAGTCGGCGAACCCTTCGGCGACGCGTGGTCGCTGACGACAGGGTCGGTCACGCGGCTCGACCCACATGGCTTCGACCTTTCGTCCGCCACGCTCGCCACAGAGGACTTGGCGTCCGTCGACGTGCTGCTCGCCGACGCCATTGCCGGGGACAGCGACGAGAGCCTCCTCGCCGACGACAGTCCGGCCGACACGATCTACCTGTCCGACGCGGTCGAGTCGGTCCCCACCGATCCGACGCCAGAGGTCGAGGTGAGAGTGCTCGGACCAGTCGAGGTGCATGGTGTCGACGTGATCAACCGACGACGGACCGTCGAACTCATCACCTATCTGGCGCTTCACCCCGGAGGCGTCTCGGCGGAGCGACTCAAGACCGCGATCTGGCCCGAAGCCGAACCGACGCAGGCCACGTTCAACGTGACGGTCCACCGTGCTCGCTCCGCACTCGGTGTCGGCAAGGACGGCAACCATCATCTTCCCCACGCCGTCACCAACGGCGGCAACTACTCGGTCGGTCCACACGTCGCTGTCGACCTGGCTCGGTTCAACTCCCTGGTGCGTCGGGCCCGATCGAGCGACGACGAGGCAGCCGAGACCGAACTACTGCGGCAGGCCGTTGGGCTGCTGCGAGGCCAGGTGTTCGAGCGTGTCCGCGGCTACGAGTGGGCGTTCACCGAAGCGATCGTCACCGAAGCGGAGGCCACGATCTCCGACGCAGCCCACCGGCTCGCCCAGCTCGAGCTCGCTCAAGGCGACGCCAACGCGGCGACCTGGGCCGCGGCCCATGGGCTGAAAGCGGTGCCGGGCAGCGAGCCGCTCTTCCGAGACCGGATGGAGGCAGCTCACCTCAACGGCGACCCCGCAGCGGTCGACCGCATCGTAGACGAGCTGTGCCGCTACATCGAGACCCTCGAGCCCCTCGACGACCTGCATCCCGACACCATCGAGCTGTGGCATCGCCTCGGACGAACGGCATTCCGGCCGACGGTCCGGTAGCCCAGACCGTCTCACCCGCATCCTTCTGGCTGCACCTACACCCAAGTGAAGGTTGCGACGCTCCGCGGAGGCATCGAATATTCAAAGGTTCGCTCTCCATCTCGAACGCGAACTGCGGTCGTCGATGCCGAGTCGTTAGACAGGAGGAGGGCCTTCGACGTGTCTGGGTTCAAGAACGCCACAGTCCGAACGTTCCCAGCAGCCGCGGTGGACTCGATCCGGACCGCTCCAGGATGAACTCCTCGACCGAAATGCGCCAAGGCATAGTACTCCTCGTTACGCGTGATGGCGCCTGTCGCTGAATCGATGGTCACAACTCCGCGACAATCTGGGCACCCGCCAACTCTCGGACCGCCATTTTCGTCGAGAGCTAGATTCCAGAGGAGCACCGATTTTGCCCAGTTCCGAGTAGCTCCGATTAGGAGATTGTTGGTGTTCCACAGAAGGTTCGAGCTGAACGAGCCGCTGCTGAAAGTACCGGTGCATTCGGTGAAGTAGATGTCCTTATTCGGAAACGCATCGTGCACTGCACTTTGGGCGGACGGGTCTCCCCCATAACAGTGGAAGGCTGACCCATCGATAGAACTCGCTGCGCTGGGAGTTGACAGCACCGAGATCGCTCGTGAACTCAGATTCCAGTTGTGGTCATGGGTAAGCAGATCAGTCTCGAGCCCGACTGAGTCGAACTCGCTCGCCACAGCGATAGCCAACTCAGCCTCCTGCGACGGTGACAGCAGCATGCCAGCGTAGTCGCTCGGCGAGTAGGCTGGCTCATTCTGCATCGTTATCGCGTCAAACGGCAAGCCCTGTGCGCCGTACTCCTGAACGACTCGACGCAGATAGCGAGCGTACTCATCGACATACTCCGCCGAAAGAGTCCCGCCGACCAATCCCTTCCGATAGAGCCTGTTGCTGCCAGACTTCATCCATCCAGGTGCAGACCACGCGGATCCCATGAGACGCATTTCTGGATTGATCTGACCAATGCGTTGCAGAATTGGAATCGTGTAGTCGAGATCCCTGGCAATGCTGAAGCGGTTCAGCTGGGGATCGACATCCGGGTACGGAAGATCATCGTAGGTGTAGTCGGCCAGCGAGAAGTCGCTCGACGACAGCGGCAGGCGTACGTAGTTGAGGCGAGCGCCCGACGGGCCGAAGAGATCGTTGAGAAGTCGATCACGGTCGGCCGCAGCGAGGCGGGTATCAATCAGGAACGCGGCTGAGTCCGTCAGGGCAGCGCCGACTCCCTCCATCTGCTGGTACCGCGTGCCGGCATCGACCGTTATGGATGTGGACTGGCCGGACTGGTGCTGGGAGACGGTCAGGTTCGGCTCATCAGAGAGCAGGCGAGATCGGTCCCCGGTCGTCAAAAGCACCTCCACCTCGCCTCCCCCAACGGGCAGCGACGTGGACGTTGTAGGTCCCCCACCACTT
>CAZVVS010000507.1:0-3627 GCA_964630585.1 uncultured Gordonia sp. | reverse complement strand
CGCCGATCCTCGGCCCGGCGCTCGACGGCCGATCGGGGTTCGCCCGAATGCCCGATCCACTATCGGCAGATGGATGGACTCATGCTGAGGGACCGATGCAGTTCCTCCCGAGCACGTGGCGGCGCTGGGGGCGACTGGCCCCGGGGCGCCCGGCCGGCTCGGCACTGTCGCCACACAACGCGTGGGATGCGATTTGGACGGCAGCCGCGTACCTGTGCGGGAGTTCGGGGCAAGTGACCGACGGTCGAGCCGCGATCCGGACGTACAACCGGAGCGACGCGTACGTGAACAAGGTCCTCGCTAAGGCGGGTGAGTACGACGCTGCCGGTAACGCGACTGTCGGCCCTTCCTTCGAAGGAATGGTCTGCCCGGTGGCCGGGAGGGTTCGGCATAGCGACGATTGGCACGCCCCTCGCTCGGGCGGGCGTCAGCATCAAGGCAACGATCTGTTTGCCCCATCGGGGACGCTGCTCCTCGCCATCGAGGACGGGGTCGTCGACAAGGTGAGCAACGTCGATGTCGGACTGGGCGGGATCACGCTCTGGATCAAGGGAGCGTCCGGCACGCGCTGGTACTACGCACACAACACGCGAAACTTGGTGCCCGTGGGAGCGCAGGTATCGGCGGGCCAACCCATTGCGGTGCTGGGCAACACCGGCAATGCCCGAACAACCTCGTCACACGTTCACTTTGAGATGCATGCCGGGGGCGGTGCTGCAGCGAATCCGTACCCGGTCGTGGCGCGACTGTGTGGCACTACGGCATGAACTGGACCGCCCAGGCGTCGTCACCGCCGTCCGGCCGCCAGCTGATCCAGCCGGTCGTCGGCTCCTCGAGGACCGCTGGCCCCCGAAGGTCGAGCGTTCGTGTGAAGCCGGAAGGTTCGGCAACCGTCAGTACCCCATCGAGAAGTCGGGCGGTGCCGGAGGAGACATATCGCCACCTCGGCGCTGCATCTTGGATTGCGGCCTCGCGCCGTCGTCGGTTTGCTGCGCCGGATGCTGCGGCCGTTGCGACCGCAGCCAACAACCCGAGCGGCGACAGGCCGCCCACAACCAGGTTGCGTCGCTCCCACTCGGCATCTCCCGCAGCCCATCGCCAGATGTGGCACCTCGTCGCGAGCTCTTGGCCGATAGCTACCTGCCCGTGCGTGTTCATCTCATCACTCCGTTCGCGCTTGCGATGGAGGACACCGATCCCGGTGACGAGGAGGCAAGTCTGGATGCATTGGCGACTCGCTAGAGGCCGCCTGCACCGGCAATCTTCGCACACGTGTCTGACAAACAACCCGGGTCGTAAGCGTCGACCCATGCGATTCGGCAAGTGCCCATGATGGCGAGTTGACCTTCGAACGAGGGCGATGGGTGATCACAGGTGTCGGTGGATTGGTTTCAGGAGCTTCAGACACCGATACGAACCGTGCAGCCCGATCGGTGAACACAAGAGGGAATGCGCTGAGTTACGGGCGCCGTTGGCGCCCAGTCTTCGAGGCCACCCATCGGGGTGGCTCGAGGCCACCTAGATTGAAAGGCATTCGGCGGGATGGGCGAGTGGCGAAGCTTGCTGCGTCCTTCACCTCAGGAAACTCTTGGTGTAGCCGAGCGATACGCGTGGCCTCTGCTTCGGAGAGAAAGCCACTTTCAAATCCGCACGCGCACCGCACCCGGACGCCGCGTCGAGTGTGCCAGAGGGCGGCCGGATGTCGAGGCCGCCGTGGAAGCCCCTGCCCATTTCGAAATCGAACCCCACGTTCCGCCTTCATGACAACTGAGTTTGCCCTAAAGCTGCTGGTCGCGCCGCCCGAAACTGCTCGTCGAACGTGGCAGATTTGGAGCCACGGATCCGGACGAATGGGTACGGCTATGGCCGGTGTGATGTCGGGCAGCGATCGAGCGATAGCGCCCCGATCGCGCCTGATCGTTCGGGCATCGGTGATTCCTCAAGTGGGGGCATCGCCTCACATTGGTCAAGACCCGTCGAGAAGTCGACGGCAACGGATACGCTCTGGCCGGCGACAGCGGCTACCCAGGGTGACGACTGGTGGAAGGCCGGGTCGCTGTACTCACGGTCGCGAAATTCGCCCCGACGAACAAGGATCAGACGAATGAGTGACCCAGGTTGGCATCCAGACCCAGAAGACCCTGCCCAGGTCCGCTACTGGGACGGAGCCCAATGGACCGAGCACCGGTCGCCCAACCCGAACTATGCCGGTGCTTCGCGGATGAGCGGGGTGTAGCGGGCTGAGGGTCCGGGGCGCGGTGCAGGGGCTTCACCAGAATCGGTGGTTCCTACGCCTACCGATTCGGGAGAGCCCCTGCGATGTTGGACGCTACGCGCGCGTGCGAGCTGTTGGTTGGTCTGCCCGCTGTGAACGTGTTGTCGGTGATCGAGCCGCTGGTTGGGCGGCTCGAGGTCACGGTCGAGTCTCGGGTCTCGATGCCGTCGTGTCCGACCTGTGCTCTGCGGGTGTGGGTGAAGGACCGGCCGACCGTCGAGCTGGTCGATCTCACCTGTTTCGGTCGGCCGGTGACGTTGCGGTGGCGCAAGCACCGGTTCTGGTGCCCGCGGTCGTGGTGCCCACAGAGGTCGTGGACCCATGAGGACCCGCGCATCGCCGCGCCGCGGTTGTCGGTGACCGATCGAGCGGGCCGCTGGGCAACACTGCAGGTCGGCGGTGGTGGCCGGGCCGTGAGCGATGTCGCAGCGGAGCTCGGGGCGTCGTGGCATGCGATCAACGACGCCGTGATCGCATATGGCCAAGCGCTCCTTGACGCCGACCACGACCGGGTCGGCCAGGTGTCGGCGCTCGGGGTCGACGAGGTGCTGTTCGCACGCATCGGTGAGTGGCGCACCCAGGCGTGGTCCACCTCCATCGTCGATGTCGGCTCGGGCCAGCTCCTCGACGTGATTCCGGGCCGGTCCTCTGGCGGTCTGTGCGACTGGCTCACCGCCCAACCGGAGGGGTGGCTCGACGCCATTCGGTGGGCCGTGTTGGACCTGTCGGGGCCGTGGCGTCTGGCGTTCGACACGATGCTGCCGACCGCCGCCCAGGTGGCTGACCCGTTCCACCTCGTGAAGCTCGCGAACCAACGTGTCGACGAGGTGCGTCGCCGGGTGCAGAACGACACCATGGGCCATCGTGGCCGGAAGAACGATCCGCTGTATCGGTGCCGACGGCTCCTCACCAAGGCCGACGAACGCCTCGATGAGAAGGGCCGGACGAAGCTGTTGGGCCTGTTGGCGGCCGGCGACCCCAAGGGTGAGGTGCGGATGGCGTGGCACGCCAAGGAGACGATCCGGGGGATCTACGCGATCGACGACCCCGACGACGCCGTCGAGTTCGTCGCCCGGTTGGGCCATGACCTCCAAGACGACTCGTGCCCGCCGGAGGTTCGTCAGCTCGGCCGCACCATCGTCCGCTGGCACCGGCAGATCGTCGCGTGGCACCGGGCGCGAGTGAGCAACGGGCCGACTGAAAGCGCGAACAACCTCATCAAGAGGGTCAAGCGCGTCGCGTTCGGGTTCCGCCGGTTCGCCCACTACCGCATCCGCGCCCTGCTCTACGCCGGACGCCCCAACTGGGCCCTACTCGCCACCGTCACACCCCGCTGAAACGCGAAGCGCCAC
>CAZVVS010000506.1:0-3635 GCA_964630585.1 uncultured Gordonia sp. | reverse complement strand
GGCGTCATCCCAGTTCGTGTCGGGGCTGCTGTTGTCGGGTGCGCGGTTCGGCGACGGTGTGCGCGTGGTGCACCGCGGCGCGCCGATGCCCTCGGCGCCACACGTCGAGATGACCCTGGAGATGCTGCGCCACCACGGGGTGACAGTCGAGGCCGGCGACGACGAGTGGCGCATCGCCCCCGGCCCGATCGCCGCGCACGATTGGGTGATCGAGCCCGACCTGTCCAACGCCGCCGCCTTCCTGGCCGCCGCGGCGGCCACCGGCGGGACGGTGCGCGTACCGCGCTGGCCCGTACACACCACCCAACCGGGCGCACAGTTCGTCGATATCCTGGCTGCCCTCGGTGCGAGCGCCACCCGCGCTGATGACGGCCTCCTGACCGTCACCGGCGCCGGGTTGCGCGGGATCGACGTCGACCTGCGCGCCATCGGCGAGCTGACCCCGACGATCGCCGCACTGTGCGCGCTGGCCGACGGCGAGTCGCGGCTGCGCGGCATCGGTCACCTGCGCGGCCACGAGACCGACCGGTTGGCGGCGCTGGCGACCGAGATCAACCGCCTCGGCGGCGACGTCGTCGAGTTCGATGCGCCGGACAACGCGGGCGGGCTCATCATCACTCCACGACCGCTGCACGGCGGCATTTGGCAGTCCTACGCTGATCACCGCATGGCGACAGCGGGCGCGCTGATCGGTCTGTGCGTGCCCGGCGTCGAGGTGGTCGACATCGGCACCACGGCGAAGACGCTGCCCGACTTCCCACAGATGTGGGCGGACATGCTGGGCGCCGGGAGCGAAGCGAGCGGGCCCGATGGGGCAGGCGCCGGGAGCGAATCGAGCGGGCCCGATGTTTCCGACACCGGAGCCACCGCCGGGTGAGCCGGGGCCGCTCGACGCGCCAGTACGACGAATCCGACGTCCGGATCCGCCCGGGTAAGAGTTCGCGCCCGCGCACCAAGACGCGTCCGGTCCACGCCGACGCCGCGTCGGCAATGGTCGTGTCCGTCGACCGCGGTCGGTGGGGCTGCGCGATCGACGCGGATCCCGACCGGGTCGTCGTCGCGATGCGCGCCCGCGAACTGGGCCGCACCCCGATCGTCGTCGGCGACCGCGTCGGTGTCGTCGGGGATGTCTCGGGCGACAAGGACACCCTGGCGCGCATCGTCCGCGTGGACGAGCGGACTTCAGTACTACGGCGCACCGCCGACGACACCGATCCCTACGAGCGGATCGTCGTCGCCAACGCCGACCAGTTACTCATCGTCACCGCGCTGGCCGATCCGCCGCCACGCACCGGCTTTGTCGAACGTGCCCTCGCCGCGGCCTATGTCGGCGGGCTGGAACCGGTGCTCGCGCTCACCAAGTCCGATTTGGCCGACGGCACTGCCTTCCGCGCCGCATTCGACGGGTTGGACCTGCGGATCGTCGCGGCCGGGCGCGACGACGATCTGACCCAGTTGCGCGCACTGCTCGAAGACAAACTGACCGCGCTCGTCGGACATTCCGGCGTCGGCAAGTCAACGATGGTGAATCGGCTTGTGCCACAAGCAGATCGGGCGACCGGTGAAGTATCCGGCGTCGGCAAGGGGCGGCACACGTCGACGCAATCGGTGGCGTTGCCGATCCCGGACTCCCCCGGCACCTGGGTGGTCGACACCCCCGGGATCCGTTCTTTCGGCCTCGCCCACGTCTCCCCGGACGACGTCGTCGCGGCGTTCACCGACCTGCGCGAGGCCATCGACGACTGCCCGCGCGGCTGCAGCCACCTGGGACCGCCCGCCGACCCGGAGTGCGCACTCGATCAACTAGACGGAGCAGCCGCACGTCGAGCGATGGCGGTACGCAACATTCTCGTCGCGCTGACTGCTGAGAATCGTCCCGTGGTGACCGAGGAAGGGAATATTCCCCCCGACGGTGCATGAGGGGAATTCTCTCAGCGGGCCTTGCGCTCCGCCTTCAACCGGCGCAGTGCGGTCTTGAGGCCTCGGGCACGGGGCACCATGCCGTCGAAGCGGCGCTCCGACGCGGTTTCCGGGGCGTCATCGGCGGTGTCGCGCAGGAACCTGTCGGGCAGGGCGAGCTTGTTCACCGTCCGCAATGTCTGCAGGTACTGGCGAATCAGCGGACCGGTGGTGTACGGCAGGTCGTACTTGTCGCAGAGTTCGCGCACGCGCACCGAGATCTCCGGCAGTCGATTGCTCGGCAGATCCGGATAGAGGTGGTGCTCGATCTGGTAGGACAGGTTGCCCGAGAGGAAGGCCATCACCGGCCCGGAGTCGAAGTTCGCCGTCCCCAGCATCTGCCGCAGATACCAGGCGCCGCGCGTCTCCTCGTCGAGCGCGTCGACGGTGAACTTCTCGGCACCATCGGGGAAATGCCCGCAGAAGATCACCACGTACGCCCATAGATTCCGGATGAGGTTCGCACTCAGGTTGGCGGTCAACGTGTGCTTGAAGTTGGGCCCGCTCAACGCCGGGAACAGCACATAGTCCTTGCCGATCTGGCGCCCCGCCTTGCGGGCGAACTCCTTGAGCTGTGGGACGGCCACATCCTTGGGCTTGTTGCCCCGAATGACCTCGCCGACCTCCAAGTCATGCAGCGCGATTCCCCACTCGAAACCTGCCGCGAGGAGCAGGTTGAGGAACGGCTGCGCCAACCAGCGGGGCTCCCACGGCTCGTCACGGGTGACGCGCAGGGTCTTGTACCCGACGTCGTGGTCCATGCCGACCACGTTGGTGTACTTGTGGTGGATGTAGTTGTGCGAGTGCTTCCAATGCGGGGCCGCGCACACCATGTCCCACTCCCAGGTCGCCGAATGCACCTCGGGATCGTTCATCCAGTCCCACTGGCCGTGCATGACGTTGTGGCCCAGTTCCATGTTCTCGATGATCTTGGCCAGTGCCAACGATCCGGTGCCCAGCCACCACAGCCCGCGGCGATGGCTACCCAAGAGCGCGACACGGCCAACGATCTCCAGCGCGCGCTGCGCACGGATGGTGCGCCGCAGGTACGCCACATCGCGGGGACCGAGGTCGGACTCGATCTCGCGGCGCAGCCAATCCAGCTCTGCGCCAAGCGCCTCCACGTCGGCGTCGCTCAGGTGCGAGTATTCGCGGATGTCGGTGATTGCCATTGTGCGACCCATTATGCGCGTGCCGGCAGCCACATGCCCGGCCCGTGCTGCGGAGCGGCCTCAGGCCGCCTCGGCCGAGCGTCCGGGACGCGACTGCTTCGACGACGCGAGGGCGCGAATGGTCGCCCTGCCTCGACGGCGCCGACGCAAACCGGCGATAGCCGTGCGCAGCCCGGCGCGGCGTCCCGTCACCGGATCAACAGCTGCGACCAGGTGTTTTGTCGGATCATCGGCCTTGAACCGCAACTCGGAGGCAGTTTCTGGCGCATCGTCGGCGGTCGCGATCAGGAAGCGATCGGGCAGCGACAGCTTGGCGATCGTGCGCCACGCCTTGAGGTACTGCACTGGCAGCGATCCGGTGGTGTAAGGCAAGTCATACTTCTCGGCGAGCGCCTGGACCCGCACCGAGATCTCCGGTAGGCGGTTGCTGGGCAGGTCCGGGAACAGATGGTGCTCAATCTGGTAGGACAGGTTGCCCGACATGAACCCGAGCACCGGGCCGGC
>CAZVVS010000505.1:0-3638 GCA_964630585.1 uncultured Gordonia sp. | reverse complement strand
AACAGGAATACCACCGACGCCGCGAACACCCCCGCGAAACCGACGGCGACCCGCCCTTTTAGCGACGACCCGCCGGTCTTGCCGAAGGATCCAACACGGCGAGTAGACCTCCGACACCTGCCGCTGTAGGAGGTCTGCGCGCCGTGTTGGAAACGCTGCGGGGCCCGCCAGCTAGACCAGCAACTCCGCGATCTGGATGGTGTTGAGCGCGGCACCCTTGCGCAGGTTGTCACCCGACACGAACAGGGCCAGTCCCCTACCGTCAGCGACACCCGGATCGACGCGGATCCGCCCGACCAGTGAGACGTCCTTGCCCGCGGCGGCCAGTGGCGTCGGCACGTCGACCAACTCCACGCCCGCCGCTTGCGCCAGGATCTTGCGCGCCTGATCGGGGCTCAGCGCCTCGTCGAACTCGGCGTTGATGGACAGCGAGTGTCCGGTGAACACCGGCACGCGCACACAGGTGCCGCTGACCAGCAGGTCGGGCAGGCCCAGGATCTTGCGCGACTCGTTGCGCAGCTTCTGGTCCTCGTCGGTCTCGTCGGACCCGTCGTCGACGATGGACCCGGCCAGCGGGACGACGTTGAACGCGATCGGCGCGACGTACTTCACCGGCGCCGGGAACTGCACCGACGACCCGTCGTAGACGAGCTTCTCCGCATCGACGGCGACACCGCGGACCTGCGTCGCCAACTCCTCGACGCCGGCCAGACCGCTACCGGAGACCGCCTGGTACGACGAGACGATCAGGCGGCGCAGACCGGCCGCATCGTGCAGCGGCTTGAGCACCGGCATCGCGGCCATCGTCGTGCAGTTCGGGTTGGCGATGATGCCCTTGGGCGGGTTGTGTGCCAGCTCGCCGTTGACCTCGGACACGACGAGCGGGACGTCGGGGTCCTTGCGCCACGCCGACGAGTTGTCGATGACCCGCACACCGGCGGCAGCGAACCGCGGCGCCTGCTCGCGCGACATCGTCGCACCCGCGGAGAACAGCGCGATGTCCAGACCGCTCGGGTCCGCGGTGGCAGCGTCCTCGACGACGATCTCGCCGCCGCGCCACGGTAGCCTCTTGCCCGCCGAGCGCGGTGACGCGAAGAAGCGCACCTCATCGGCGGGGAAGTCACGCTGTTCCAGCAGGGCGCGCATGACGCCGCCGACCTGTCCGGTCGCGCCGACCACTCCGATTCTCACGCCCATGACTACCGCCCCGTGCCGGCGTAGACGACGGCTTCTTCGTCGCTGCCCAGGTCGAAGGCGTCGTGCAGGACGCGCACGGCCTCGTCGAGGTCGGTGTCGCGGATCAGTACCGAGATGCGGATCTCCGACGTGGAGATCAGCTCGATGTTGATGCCCGCCTCGGCCAGCGCCTCGCCGAGCCGGGCGGTGACGCCCGGATGGCTGCGCATGCCGGCGCCGACGAGCGAGACTTTGCCGATGTGGTCGTCGTAGAGCACCTCGGAGAACCCGATCACCTCACGCAACCCGTTCAGCTTCTCCACCGCGACCGGCCCCCGTTCGCGCGGCAGCGTGAAGGTGATGTCGGTCTTGCCGGTCTCCACCTTCGAGATGTTCTGCAGCACCATGTCGATGTCGATGTCGGCATCGGCGACGGCGCGGAACACCTTGGCGGCCGAGCCGGGGGTGTCGTCGAGACCGACGACGGTCACTTTGGCCTCGCTGCGATCATGCGCAACACCGGTGAGAATCGCTTCTTCCACGGGAATGTCCTCCATCGATCCGGTCACCATCGTGCCGGGTTTGTTCGAGTACGACGAGCGCACGTGTACGGGAACGTCGTAGCGCCGGGCGTATTCCACGCAGCGCAGCATGAGCACCTTGGCCCCGGCGGCGGCCATCTCCAACATCTCCTCGAAGGAGACGGTCTCGAGGTGGCGTGCGTTGGGGACGATGCGCGGGTCGGCGGTGTAAATGCCGTCGACGTCGGTGTAAATCTCGCAGACGTCGGCGTTGAGCGCTGCGGCCAGGGCGACGGCGGTCGTGTCGGAGCCGCCGCGGCCCAGCGTCGTGACGTCCTTGGTGTCCTGGGCGACGCCCTGGAACCCGGCGACCAGGACGACCTTCCCCTCGTCGAGCGCGTTGCGCACCCGGCCGGGCGTGACGTCGATGATTTTCGCCTTGCCATGGCTGCTCGTCGTGATGACGCCGGCCTGCGAGCCGGTGAACGACTGTGCCTCGGCGCCCAGCGACGCGATCGCCATGGCGACCAACGCATTGGAGATCCGCTCGCCCGAAGTCAGGAGCATGTCCATCTCGCGCGGCGGCGGCGCCGGGTTGACCTGCTCGGCCAGATCCAGCAGCTCGTCGGTCGTGTCACCCATGGCAGAGACGACCACGACGACGTCGTCACCGCGCCGTCGCGTGTCCACGATGCGCTCGGCGACGCGCCGGATCCGCTCGGCCGTTGCGACCGAGGACCCGCCATACTTCTGCACTACGAGCGCCAACGGATTGCGCCTCTCTTCACCAGGGGATTGTCGAGCGCTCAGTCTACCGGGGCCGTGGTTGTCCGTCCGAACGCATATCGCCGCCATTACCATCGCCGTCGTGGCCAACTCCCGACCCACACCGCGCGACGCCACCGACGACTGGGCGATCCCGGTCATCGTGTTCTTCGCGATCCGCCTCATCGGCGTCGGCGTCCTGGCCCGATTCGCCGATCTGCGCGGCACCAACCTGCCCACCACGCTGCAATTGTGGGACGGCAAGTGGATGCTGGCCATCGCCCGGTACGGCTATGCGGCGGTCCCGGCCTCCAACACCGACGCCAACGGCATCCACACCGCCGATACGGCGTACGCGTTCTTCCCCGGATACCCGTACACGGCGGGCGCCCTCGCGAAGCTGCCGGGCTTCAGCGTGTATGGCGCCGCGATCGTCGTGACCATCGTCGCGGGCGCGTTCGCCGCCGTCGCGGTCGCCCGTCTCGGCCGCTGGTGTGCAAGCGCGATGGACCCCGACGCCGATGAGGCGCGCGTGCGGACCACTGGCCTCGTGCTGCTGGTGCTGTTCGCCGCGGCACCCATGGGCGTCGTGCTGTCGATGGCCTACACCGAGGCACTGTTCTGCGCGGTCGTGGCGTGGTCGCTCGTCGGCGTGCTCGAGAAGCGCTGGCTGCTCGCCGGCTTCACCGCACTGGCTGCCGGGTTGATCCGACCGACCGGGGTCGTTCTCATCGCCGTCGTCGTGCTGACCGCGTTTCTCTCCGCGACGGGGATTCCGCGGGGCAAGACCGGCGCTGCCGGGGTGGCGCGCGGCGGGTGGCGGGCCTGGGTCGCGATCCTCGTCGCACCACTGGGCTACCTGGGCTATCTGGGCGTGGTGTGGAGCCACACCGGGTCGCCGACGGGCTGGTTCGAGATCCAAACCGCCGGGTGGGGCACCGAATTCGATTGGGGCCGGGCCACTTTCCGCTTCGTCAACCACTCACTGGTGCACTCCGGCGAGATCGCCCCGGTGGCGACCGCGCTGGTGATCGTCGCGACCATCGTCCTGATCGCCATCAACGTCGCCGCACGCACGCCGTGGCCACTAGTGCTGTACGGAATCCTCGTCACCGCGACGATCGTGCTGTCGAGCGGGTTGATGATGAGCCGCGCCCGCCTGCTCCTGCCGGCCTT
>CAZVVS010000504.1:0-3644 GCA_964630585.1 uncultured Gordonia sp. | reverse complement strand
CCAGGCCCACCTGTTCGCCGCGCGCGACTGGGTGATCTTCCAGCCGAACTATCGAGGCAGCGATCAACTCGGTCAGGCCTACCAGCAGCAGGTTTCCGATCGGATGGCCGGCCAGTGCGCCGTGGCCGCCGAAGCGGTGCTGGAGCAGCTCGCCCCACAGCTCCGCGCGACGCGCTTCCTCGTCGTCCATGTCGACCAGCGCGGCCGGTGCGACGAGGAGCGCGGCCAGCGCCATCCGAAGATCGCCGGGCGGGATCAGGTTGAGCTCGCCGCGCAACCGTCCCGACGAGCCACCGTCGTCAGCAACGGTGACGATCGCGGTGATATCCGGGCTGAGGTAGCGCATCGCGGTGAGGGTCGCATACAGCCCGTGGCCGCCGCCGAGGGCGACAATGCGGTCGATTCCGGGCACTGGGCCGCTCATTCGCGCCCCAGGTCGCGGTGCATCACCCGCACGTCGAAGGTGGGCCCGCCCTCGCGCTGCCCCTCTTCGAGCCGGCGGGCCAACTCCTGTGCCATCGCCACACTGCGGTGCTTGCCGCCCGTGCAGCCGATGCCCACGCTCATGTAGCGCTTCCCCTCGCGCAGATAGCCGTCGGCGACGAGTCGGATGATGTCGGCGTAGAGGCGGGCGAATTCGTCGGCGCCATCCTGGCTCAGCACATAGTCGCGCACCGGGGCGTCGGTCCCGTTCTGCTCGCGCAGCTCGGGGATCCAATGCGGGTTGGGCAGGAAGCGCACGTCGGTGACGAGATCGGAGTCGATCGGCAGGCCGTACTTGAATCCGAACGACTGGATCGACACCGACAGACTGGTGGCCGTGGCCATGTCGGCCGACGAGTTCGCGAGGATCTCGCGCAGTCGCGCAACCGACGACGACGACGTGTCGATCACCAGGTCGGACTGCTCCTTCACGCCGGCGAGGCGGAAGCGTTCGCGCCCGATGGCCTCGACCAGGGTGTCGTCGGTCTGCAGCGGGTGACGTCGGCGGACCTGTTCGAACCGCCGCACCAGAACTTCGTCACTCGCATCGAGGAACACCTGCCACACCGACGCGCCGGCCGCCTCCAGGTCAGAGCGCAGGGCCGCGAGCTCGTCGGCGAAATGCTCGTCCGCGCCGCGGACCACCATCGCCAGGCGCGACGTCTGGTCACCGCCGGTTCTGGCCAACTCCACCAGTTTCCCGATCAGGGAGACCGGCACGTTGTCGGCGACGTACCAACCGTCGTCCTCGAACACGTCGGCCGCCGCTGAGCGGCCCGCTCCGGACATGCCGGCGATGAAGACAACCGTGATCTCAGACATCGCTCTCCTGTCTACCGACCGCCAGGGCCTCGTGAACCGTCTTTGCCGTTGTTGGACCGATTCCGGGGACGGCAGCGATCTCCTCGACGGAGGCCGCCTTCAGGTTGGCCACCGAGCCGAACGCGGTGACCAGCGCGGTGCGCCGGGTGGGTCCCAGACCCGGAACCGCGTCGAGTGCCGAACTCGTCATCCGCTTGCTTCGCTTGCTGCGGTGAAAGGTGATCGCGAACCGGTGTGCCTCGTCGCGCACGCGCTGCAGCAGGAACAGGCCTTCGCTGGTGCGCGGCATGATGATCGGCTCGTCATCACCGGGGGCCCAGATCTCCTCCATGCGCTTGGCCAGGCCGACCACGGTGACGTCGGTGATCCCGAGCTCGTCGAGGACGGCCGCCGCGGCGTGACACTGGGGGGCGCCGCCGTCGACGATGAACAGGTTCGGCGGATAGGCGAACTTGCGGGGCCGACCGGTCTGCGGGTCGAGGGCCTCGGGCTGTTCCGCGTCGGCCCGATGACGCAGGAACCGTCGTCGGGTGACCTCGGCGATCGAGGCGACGTCGTCGGAGCGCCCGTCGCCGGCGGCCTCCTTGATCGAGTAGTGGCGGTAGTCCGACTTGCGCGGCAGCCCGTCCTCGAACACGACCAGCGACGCGACGACGTCGGTGCCCTGCACGTGGGAGATGTCGACGCACTCGATCCGCAGCGGCGCAGAATCCATACCGAGATACTCCTGGATCTCGGTGAGGGCCGCTGAGCGCGATGTCAGGTCCCCGGCCCGGCGCAACTTGTGCAGCGCGAGTGCTTCGGAGGCGTTGCGCTCGACGGTCTCCAGCAGGTCGCGCTTGTCGCCGCGCCGCGGCACGCGCAGGGCGACGCGCGATCCGCGCAGCACCGACAGCCACTCGGCCAGTTCGTCGGCGTCCTGCGGCAGTTCGGGGACGAGGACCTCGCGGGGCACCGACTCCCCCGCCTCCCGGCTGGCCGACACGGTCACCGTCGCGTCCTGGTCGGCCAATGCGCCGTAGAACTGGGTGAGGAACTGTTCGACCTGCGTTCCGAGCGAGTCGTCGTCGGGGCGCTCGACGAACCAGCCCCGCTGTCCGCGGACGCGTCCGTCGCGCACCTGGAAGACCTGGACCGACGTCTCGAGTTCGTCGCCGACCATCGCGACGACGTCGGCGTCGGTGCCGTCGCCGAGGACGACGGCCTGCTTCTCCATGGCTCGCCGTAGAGCCGTCGCGTCATCGCGCAGCCGGGCCGCCTTCTCGAAGTCGAGGTCCTGCGCCGCCTCCCGCATCCGGGACTCCACGTCGGCGATCATCTTGTCGGTGCGCCCGGCGAGGAAGTCGCAGAAATCGTCGACGATCTCGCGATGCTCGACGGCACTGACCCGCCCGATGCAGGGCGCCGAGCACTTGTCGATATAGCCGAGCAGGCAGGGCCGCCCCATCTGGTTGTGCCGTTTGAAGACGCCGTTGGAGCAGGTGCGCGCCGGGAACACCCGGGTCAGCTGGTCGAGAGTCTCGCGGATGGCCCAGGCGTGCGAGTACGGCCCGAAGTAGCGGACGCCACGGCGCTTCGGCCCGCGGTAGACGTACAGGCGCGGGTATTCCTCATTGAGGGTGACCGCGAGCGTCGGATACGACTTGTCGTCGCGGTAGCGCACGTTGAAGCGCGGATCGAACTCTTTGATCCAGTTGTATTCGAGCTGCAGGGCCTCGACCTCCGTCGAGACCACGGTCCACTCGACCGAGCCCGCCGTCGTCACCATCTGATGGGTGCGGGGGTGCAACGACGCGACGTCGGCGAAGTACGACGTCAGGCGCGACCGGAGGTTCTTCGCCTTGCCGACGTAGATGACGCGCCCGTGCGGATCCCGGAATTTGTACACCCCCGGTTCGGTGGGGATCGACCCGGGAGCGGGTCGGTACGTGGAGGGATCGGGCACGCAGTTCAGGTTAGTCGGCCGGACCGACAACCAGCAGCACGGCTAACCGTCGAGGTGAGTGGTGTGCTTGATCTTGTCGGTGACGAGGGAGGCGAGGAAGTTGATCCCGAAGCCCAGCAGGATGAGCGAGGACACCATCTGCAACGAGACGGCAATCCGCGCCCCTTGGCCTACGGCGGCGGGCGAGTAGTCGGAGATGTCCATCCGGAAGATGTCCTCGTCGGCGAACCAGCCCGTCTGGGTCGGCAGGAGGTCCGGCAGCAACCCCTCACGGACGTAGAGGAAGCCCAGCTCGGCGGATGCCAGCAGGTACTTGACGGTGCCGCCCGTGACGAAGTCCACGCCGAGCGCAGGCGCGTCGAGGGTGATCGCCCCGACTGCCTGATAGCTGTCG
>CAZVVS010000503.1:0-3645 GCA_964630585.1 uncultured Gordonia sp. | reverse complement strand
AGCAGCGCGAGGCCGAGTTCCTCCACCGACATCGCGGGGCGCGCGGTGGCGGGCAGGGCGGGTGGCTGCTCGGCCGGTGCGGCGGCCTCGCGGGGCGCGTCCAGGACGACATCGCCGACGGGCAGGGCGGGGTCGGCGGTGAGGACGTCGAGGATCCGCACCAGTCGGCGGGCAAACACGTCCATCGTCGTCGCATCGAAGAGGTCCGTCGCGTAGAGGATCGATCCCGTCCAGCTGCCGTCGGCCGCCGTGTTGACGCTGATCAACAGGTCCACCCGAGCGGGAATGTCTTCGACACGTTCGGAGATGACCCGCAGCCCGTCGGCGCCGGCCCCGTCGAGGATGTCACCGTCGAGGTCGCCGCCCGAGGACTGGTCGAACGTCAACCACACCTGGGTCAGCGGCGCGTACGCGGCCGAGCGCGCCGTGCCGGTCGCCTCGACGACCGACTCGAAGGGGACGTCGGTGTTGCTGAAGGCGTCGAGGTCGGCCGACGCGACCTCGACGAGCAGGTCGGTAAAGGCCTGGTCTCCGTCGACCCGGGTGCGCAGGACCAGAGTGTTGACAAACATGCCGACCAGCGGGTCGAGTTCTGCCTGTCCACGGCCGGCGACCGGCGTGCCGACGGCGATGTCGTCGGTGCCGCTGAGCCGCGCGAGGAGCACCGCCAGTGCGGCGTGCACGATCATGAAGGCGCTGGCGTCGGTGTCGCGCTCGAGGAGTCGGATCCGGTCGGCGACCGCCTCGGGCACCTCGAAGTCCCACATGGCACCGGCCTGGCTCGCGACGACGGGGCGCGGCCGGTCGGTGGGCAGGGGCAGCACGTCGGGCAGCCCAGCCAGACGCTCGGTCCAATGGGTCAGCTGGCGGCTGACCTCGGACTCGGGGTCGTCGGTCGAGCCGAGCACCCGCCGCTGCCACAGGGCGAAGTCGGCGATCTGGACGGGCAGCGGCGTGAACGTGGGCGCCTGCCCTTGCGCCCGCGCGAAGTAGGCGGTGACGATGTCGGAGACCAGCGGGGCCATTGACTCGCCGTCGGCCGCGATGTGATGCGCCACGATGGCGAGGACGTGTCGATCGGGCTCGACCTCCCACAATCGCACGCGGAACGGGAACTGCTCGCTCACGTCGAAACCGGTTTGGATTTCGGCCGCAAGCTGCTCGGCCGATTCGATGTTCGCCCAGTCGAGGTGGGCGGCGGCCTCGTCGGCAGCGGCCACGACCTGGACTGTGGTGCCGTCGTCCGGCGGGAAAGTGGTGCGCAGGACTTCGTGGCGTTCGACGACGTCGACGATGGCCGCGCGCAGCGCAGCGACGTCGAGGAGGCCCTCGAGGCGCAGGACGATGGGCACGTTGTACGCCGGCGAGGCGGTGTCGAGCTGGTTGGCGAGCCACATGCGCTGCTGGGCGTAGGTCAGTGGGATGTGGTCGGGGCGCGGCTCGACGCGGGTCACCGGCGGGCGGGCCGGGCCGGTGGATTCGGCCGCCCGGGCGGCGAGGCCGCGCACGGTGGGCTCCTCGAAGATGTCGCGCACGGTGATCAGCACGTCGAGCGCATCGCCGACGCGGGCGGCCAGGCGGGTCGCCGACAGCGAGTTGCCACCCAAGTCGAAGAACGAGTCCGTGGCACCCACCTGCTCAACACCGAGCACCTCGGCGAACACACCGGCCACCGCGATCTCCGCGTCGGACTCCGGCGCCACGAACTCCCCGACCGTGGCCACCACCGGCGCCGGCAACGCCGCCGTGTCCAACTTGCCCACCGGCGTCAACGGCAACCCGTCCAACACCGCAATCCCCGACGGCACCATGTACGACGGCAACCTCTGCGCCACCACCGCACGCACTGCTTCCACATCGACCACCACACCCGGCTCCGGCACCACATACCCGGCCAGCCCGGCAATCACCGAGGTCCCCGACGCCGCGATATCACCGGCCTCGGTCACCCCCACCACCACCGCAGAAGACACCCCCGGCGCCGCCGCCAACACCGCCTGCACCTCACCCAACTCGATGCGCAACCCCCGCAACTTCACCTGATCGTCGCTACGACCCACATACTCCACGCTCAAGGCACCAGAGGAGTCACGCGCCCACCGCACCACATCCCCGGTGCGATACATCCGCTCCCCACCAGCCCCGTACGGGTTGGCCACAAACCGCTCCGCGGTGAGCCCGAACTGTCCGTGGTACCCGCGCGACACCCCCAACCCGGACACATACAACTCACCGGTCACCCCCACCGGCACCGGCGCCAACCCCGCATCAAGGATCAACAATCCGATCCCCGGAATCGGCGGCCCCAACAGCACCGGCCCACCGGCATCGGTCATCGGTCCAGAGATCGTCACACCGATAGTGGTCTCGGTCGGGCCGTACAGGTTCTGCAAGGGCGCGAACTGCTCCCACCGCGCCACCAGCGACGCCGGCACCGCCTCACCGCCGGCGGCAAACGCCTTCACCGACCCCAGCACCGCCGGATCCAACGACGCCAGCACCGACGGCGTCAAAAACCCGTGCTCGACCCGGTTGTCCACGATCCACTGCTCCAGCGCGGCCCCGCCGACCGCGTCGGCCGGTCGATACGCCAACACTCCGCGTACCCACACCGCCATCAACAACTCCAGCACCGACGCATCGAAGCTCGGCGACGCGAACCCCAACACCCGTGCGCCCGGTGCCACCCCCAACCGGTCACACTCCGCGGCCGCGAAGTTCGCCAGCCCCCGATGCGTCACCTCCACACCCTTGGGCAGGCCCGTCGACCCCGACGTGTAGATCACATATGCCGCGTTGTCCACCGACACGGGCGCCACCAACTCACCCGAACCCACCGGCTCCGACGAGTACTCCACCATCGGCGAGGCCAACCCCGGCTCGTCGACAACCACCCACTCAAACCCGCCCGGCGCATCCACGCCGGTGACCGTCAACGCCACCCGGGCACCCGAATCGGCCAACATATGACCCACCCGCGACGCCGGATAGTCCGGATCCACCGCCACAAACGCCGCACCCGACTTCGCCACACCCCAAATCGCCACCGCCAACGCCACCGACCGCGGCATCAACAACACCACCACCTGCTCCGCACCCACCCCACGACCGATCAACCACCGCGCCAACCGCGACGACCGCTCATCCAACTCCCCATACGAAACCGACCCACCAAACCCATCAACCACCGCCACCACACCCGGCGCCTCAACAGCAGCCGCCGCAAACAAATCCCCCAACAACACCGGCACCACACCCACACCCGACACCACCGGCACCAACTCAGCCCGCTCAGCAGCATCCAACAACGCCACATCCCCGACCGGGACATCAGCATGGGTCACGAGCTCACCGAGCAACCGCACGAACCGATCCGCCAACACCTCCACACTCTCGCGGGTGAACAAATCCGTCGCATACACGATGCTGGCCTGCCACGGCCGGCCCGGCGCATCAGTCGTGACCGCAAAGGTCAAGTCGTAGTTGGCCGGCACATCGCCGACCTCGAGAGCGGACAGCGTGATCCCGCCCGCCTCGGTCACGCCATTTTCCGCGCCAGCGCCGAGTCCTACGCCGTCGACGGTGAGGAGGACCTGGGCCAGGGGGGCGAACGCCTCCGACCGCACCGGCGCCAACTCCGTCACC
>CAZVVS010000502.1:0-3649 GCA_964630585.1 uncultured Gordonia sp. | reverse complement strand
GGGGTATTCAATACCGACAGGTTGCCCGAGTACACCGAGCAGCTGAAGGCCCAGCCGGTGCTGGCGGCACTGCCCTATGAGCAGTGGGGCGAAGTGCTGCAGGAGGCGATGAACTGGGGGTTGCTGACGACGCATGCCGTGGGTGGTGGTTACCGGCAGCTGCAGCCCATCTTCCCCTACTTCCTGCGCAGCCGGCTGCGGGACCCAGGTCAGACTGAGAGGCGGAAGGCCGTGGAGGCGGCTTTTCGTCAGTATTACAATGGCTTGGGTGGAACCTTTGCGCAGTTAATCCTGTCCAGGGAGGCGCAGGAGCGGCGGTTGGGGCAGCTGTTCATCGACCTGGAGTACGAAAACCTGATGACCAGTGTCAGGCTGGCGCTGGAATCACAGGCAGAATTCATCGGCGCGTATGAGCCGTTGTTGCGTTATCTGCGCATACAGCAAGCCCATCGACGTGCCATTGAGTTGGGCGAGGCTATCCTGGCCAGGCAGGCGGCCTATTCAGCAGAGCAGCTGGCTGGTGATATTGGCCGGCACCTTTTTCTTGTCTTAGCCGAGCTGGGAACTTCCTTTCTTGAGACCAAAGCATACGAAGCGGCGCATGGCGCCTATCAAGAGGCGCTGCCGATAGTGGCCGGCTTACAGGCCGTCACGGAAGAAGCACGAGCCAGTTACACGGCCCGCATCTACCACCAGTTGGGGAGTGTGGCCCAGGAGCAGCGGCAGTGGGGCGAAGCGGCGAACTACTCCCAGCAGGCCCTGGCCCTCTACATCGAGTTCAAGGACCGGTACAGCCAGGCCGGCATCTACCACAATTTGGGGAGTGTGGCCCAGGAGCAGCGGCAGTGGGGCGAAGCGGCGAACTACTACCAGCAGGCCCTGGCCCTCAAAATCGAGTTCAATGACCGGTACAGCCAGGCCAGCACCTACCACCAGTTGGGGATTGTGGCCCAGGAGCAGCGGCAGTGGGGCAAAGCGGAGAACTACTACCAGCAGGCCCTGGCCCTCTACATCGAGTTCGAGGACCGGTACGAGCAGGCCAGCACCTACCACAATTTGGGGTATGTGGCCGAGCAGCAGCGGCAGTGGGGCGAAGCGGCGAACTACTACCAGCAGGCCCTGGCCCTCAAAATCGAGTTCAATGACCGGTACAGCCAGGCCAGCACCTACCACCAGTTGGGGAGGGTGGCCCAGGCGCAGCGGCAGTGGAGCGAAGCGGCGAACTACTACCAGCAGGCCCTGGCCATCGACATCGAGTTCAAGGACGAGCATAACCTGGCCATCACGCTGGGCAGCCTGGCCAGGCTGTGGCAAGCCAGCGCGGATACAGGCATACCAGCACGTGCAGCGGCCATCTTAGGTGAGGATGTGACCAAGGTGGAGGAACGGCTGCGCCAGACCTTATCTTAGAGAAGCGAAGCAGGACATAGTTTTGAGGAAGCAATAAAATGAGTGAATCGAAGTGGTTTGAAGATTATCCTGTCATAGGCAAAATGGCCCCAGCCGAGGCCGTGGGCTACTTTCGCGATATCAACGAGCCAGAGGTCGCCGACGCATTGGAAGAGGCATCGGCTACGGAAAGGCAGCCACAAACATTTGGCGTTCTGGGAGATCTGTGGCCATTTGGCAATAAGCCGTATTTAAACACCGCGCATGCCTTTGGTTACCTGGCCCCAGCCCCGGCCGGTCAGGAGGCGTTGCCTATTCAGTATGCCGGGAATATCGAACCAGATGTTTCTTTAAAGAACGGCCGTATCAAAATCACGCTCGACAGATTGCGTGTGGCCGACTATCCAGGTGGCAGCACCCATCATGTTCTGTTTGATTTCTACGCCCAGAACCAAGTGCCGGGAGATGTCGAGCAACTTCACTTTAATACCACATACCGCGTACGGGAAGGGCAACAAGCGGCAACAATAGGTTATCCTATCTTCGTCGGGCTCAATGTCGGCAGTGAAGGAGTTGCCTTCAAATGTTTTACTGTGAATGTCAAAAATGATGCTGACGAAGCCTTTCTGGGCTTCTTGGAATCTGACGTGTTCAAAGCCGGTTTGCGCCTGGCATCAACGGCGCAACCAGCCATTGCTCCTCTCTCAACCATGGCTATGGGCATAACGAAGAGCATTCTTAGTCATAACAAAAACAAACCTGTACAAGATTTTTACATGGGGCTCGACTTTACCAGGATCCCTACTAGAGCGAGGCTGAAAGAGGGTTCCTATATTGCCGTGCAGATCCCAGAAACGTTAACTGTCGTATGGAATTGGGATGAATGGGTTTATAACCCGGTCAATGGTAGCCTGGTTAATGCTGCAGACATGACCAAGCTTATTCCTTATAACTACGTTGTTTTTGGCGTCAGTCGGTTTGACGGTGCGTGACGGTTTAACCCAGGGACACTCATTTCGATTGGCGTTACACCGAAGATTCCCATTATCATCGCTGGTCAACAACCACTTCGATATCCATTCAGTTTAGCAAAATCCTGCAATTTCTTGGCGACCTTTTTGCAACTGGCTCACAGCATCTTTGGGAAGTTGCGGGCGAATAGAATTTAGCGACAAGCGTTTTCGAGGGGAAAGGATATGGCAAGAATCACCATCCGAGAGCAGGGTTGGTTAGAAGGTGGATTTCAGATCGAAATCCAATTCGACTCTGGTCCAGTTTATCCAGGCACAGTTAGAAATCCTTTCACTCAGCAGGAAGAAGCAAAGCTGGAGTGGTATTTCGAAACCTGGCAAAAGGTGCCACCTGGTGTGGCGATTGTAGCGGCGACAAAGGCCGCAGACAGCATCAGGGAATACGGCGAGCAGTTATTCCAACAGGTACTCAAAGCCAACCCAGATGTGTATGCGGAGTACAAGGGGATTTTGCAATACGGCGAAGGGTTCAGCGGCCTGAGCTTTGCCATTGCCGGGTCGCCGGCCTTCCATGCCTTGCATTGGGAAGCGCTGAAAGACCCCGGCCATTCTCGTCCCTTTGCCGTTGAGACTTTGATGGTGCGGCAAAACCTGAACCCACCGCACACTCCTGCTCGGGTACGCTCCTCAACGACTTTGAATATCCTCATTGTCACAGCTCGCCCTAAAGGTCGCCGGGACGTCGCCTACCGGACAATCTCTCGCCCCCTTGTTGAAGCCCTGCGCAACAGCCAGGTGCGCCCACAGATTGACATTGTACGTCCAGGGACTTTCCAGGTGTTGCAGCAACAGTTGGAGCGGACTCGTGACCGTGAAGGGGACGGCTACTATCATGTCATTCATTTCGATTTACATGGCGCTTTGTTGACCCATGAAGAATTCAAAAGCGAGATGTCTCAAGAAGCGTCTTCCCCCAGTTACCATTATGGACAGAGTGAAGTAACCGCATATGAGGGGGTGAAAGCCTTTCTCATGTTTGAGGGAGACAAGGTGGGACAAAAAAATCTTGTCGCAGCTGACACCATCGCTAATCTATTACAAGCGCATCAAATTCCCATCGCTATCTTAAACGCCTGTCAATCGGGCAAGCAGGTCGTCATTCCTGGCAGCAATGGAGAGTCCGAGGACGAAGTAACCACCGTGCCGGAAACCAGCCTGGGCAGCCGCCTGATGCTCGCTGGGGTGCAGTTGGTGGTAGCCATGGGCTACTCGGTGACGGTCAGCGCGGC
>CAZVVS010000501.1:0-3652 GCA_964630585.1 uncultured Gordonia sp. | reverse complement strand
CCGTCGAGGGTGGCGGTCGCGGTGACGGCGGCCGAGTCGGAGCCGAAGCTCGGCTCGGTGATCGCCATCGACGCCCACACCTTGCCCAGGCGCTCGAGCTGCTCGTCGGTGGCGACGGCCGCGATGGCCGCGTTGCCCAGGCCCTGGAACGGCATCGACAGCATCAGGCCGACGTCGCCGTAGGACGCCTCCAGCGAGTTGATGATCGACGACATGTTGCCGCCGTTGACGACGACGCCCTCGGGGCGCTTCTTTTCCGCGTCGGCACGGCCACCGGCCGCACCGGCGCCGGCCGCACCGGCCGCCGACAGGCCGTCGTACAGCGCGGCCAGGGTATCCAGCTCAACGGGGTACTCGTGCTCGGCGAGGTCGTACTTGCGCGAGATCGGACGGAACACCTCGTGCGCGGCTTGGCGCGCCTGGTCGATGTTCATCGCGAACTTCTTGGGAAGCTCCAGACTGATTGCCATGGTTCAGACTCTCCTGTCGAATCGCCGCCCCTAGAGGACGACGATCCCCTCGCCGAGGCCCGCGCCGCGCAGATCGCGGTACCAGCGCTCCACCGGGTGCTCCTTGGTGAAGCCGTGGCCGCCGAGCAACTGCACACCGTCCAGGCCGATCTGCAGGCCCTTGTCGATGGTCAGCTTGCGGGCGAGTGCGGCCTCGCGGGCGAAGGACAGGCCCTGCTCTGCGCGGGAGGCACCGCGGAGGGTGACCAGTCGCAGGCCGTCGATCTCGGTAGCCATGGTGGCGACCATGAACGCCACCGCCTGGCGGTTGGAGATCGGCTCGCCGAACGCTTCGCGCTCGTTGACGTAGGGGATGACGTAGTCGAGCATCGCCTTGGCGGTGCCGACGGCCAGCGCCGACCAGCCCAGGCGCGAGAGGCGCACGACGTCGCGGTAGGCGGCGAAAGCGTCGTCGCCCTCGGTGCCACCGACGACGGCGCTCGCGGGGACGGCGACATCCTGCAGCAGCAGGCGGCCCATGCCGGCGGCGCGCACGCCCATGCCGGGATCGGCCTCGACGATGAGCCCCTTGGAATCGGACTCGACGATGAACAGTGCCGGGCGCCCGTCGAGTTCGGCGCCGACGAGGAACAGCTCCGACGACCCGGCGGCCGGGACGAACGACTTCACACCGTTGAGGCGGTAGCCGCTGGGCACGCGGGTGGCCTTGGTGGCGAGGTTGAACGCGTCGAAGAGCGGCTTGGGCTCGGCGATGACGACCGCGGACTGCGGGACGTTCTCACCGGCGAAGTCGGGCAGGTAGGTCGCCTGCTGCTCGTCGGAGCCGAAGTTGGTCAGCGTGGTCGCGACGCCGCTGGGTGCCAGCAGCGGGATGGCCAGGCCCATGTCGCCGTAGGCCATCGCCTCGGCGACCAGCGCGTTGGTGACGACGCCGCGCTCGGCGGCAGCACCGTCGTACTCCTCGGGGACGTTGATCATGGTGATCCCGAGCTCTGCGGAGCGCTCGAGGATCTCGGCGGGGGCCTCCGCCTTGGCGTCGGCCTCGTAGGCGGCCGGGCGCAGGATCTCGGTGGCGAACTCCTTCACGGTGTCCGCGATCATCTGCTGCTCGTCGTCGGGGTTCAGGTTGAACAGACCCTTGGTCGACGTGGCCGGGCGCTTCGGCTGGCCGTCGCCGGTGGCCTTGGTGAACGCACGGTTCGCGGCACCCAGGGTCTGGAATCCGGTCTTGGTGCCCTGGTAGGCGACCCGGTTGATCGGGTCGGCGAGGCCGTACTTCTTGGCAAACTCAGAGCCGGTCACGGCGGTCAGTGCGCGCATCGCGGCACCGATCGGCGAGCGCTTGGTCTTGGTCTTGCCGACGGCGGAGGTGTCGTTGGGCTCGGTGATGGTCATGAAACGCTGCTACCTGTCTCGATCGAACTGTGGGACGGCCCTGCTCCGTCGACCGAACCGAGGTCGACGATGACCGCTGAGCGAGCATCTTACTCGCTGGTAAGAACTTACCTTACTCCACAGTAAGGAGTGTTGTCGACAGCGGCGGTACCCTGAGTTTCATGACCGCCCCCGTCTTTGCCCCCGGTATGCCGCCGGCGGGTGCGCCACCCGGCCCGCCGCAGGGCCCGATTCGGCGCCGGCTACCCGCGCTCGGTGTGGCGATCGGGGGAGCGGCGGTTCTCGGTGTGGCGGCAATCTGGTCGACGTCGAGCGTCACCAGCGGGCCCGGGACCTGCATCTTCCGGCACTTCACCGGACTGCCGTGCCCGGGGTGCGGGCTGACCCGCAGCTTCGTGATGCTCGCCCACGGCGACGTCTCCTCCGCATTCGGGTACAACCTCATGGGCCCGGTGCTGTTCGCGGTGCTGGCGGTGTCGGTCGCGATCGCGGTCTGGGTGCTGGTGTCCGGGCGCAGCGCAGCACTGTCACGCTGGAGTTCGATGGTGTTCAGCAAGACGGCGCTCGTCGTCATCGGCGCGTGGCTCGTCTACGCCGTCGTGCGGATGATTTCCGCCGGTGCCGATCTGGGCTGGTTCCCAGTTATCACTTAGCGTCTCGGGGTGCCTCCAGGGCGGCCAGTGTCTCTTTCGCCGCCTCGAGCTCACGACTCAGCTCCGCCACCTTGCGTGCGGCCACCTCGCGCGCTGCGGCGAGCACCGATTCGGCCGCTCCCAGTGCTACTTCATCCCCGAGGCCGCGCAGGGCGGCCTCGACCGATGCGGGTTTCACACTGCGCGACTGATTCGGTTTGCGCCCTCCGGCGGTGACGGCCACCGACCACTCGTTGTCGCTGGAGCCGAAGATCGTAACGGTGACCGATCGTGGCTTCGCGAGCCTGGCCCGCGCTGTCCTCGGCTTCGTCGGCCCCACCGACTTCGTCGGCTCCACCGGTTTCAGCACCGGCGCTTGCGCTGGCGTCCTCGTCGTTGCCTTCGCGACGATGGGCGGCTTCTGCGTCCTGACCGGCGATTTCGCCGGATTCGACGGCGCCTGCTTGGTCATCCGGAGTTCATAGGCTTCATAGGGGAGCTCATCGTCGACGCCGGTGGGGCGGATCGTCACTGTCGAGCCGTCGATCGACACGACCTTCGCCGATGTGCCCGCCGCCAAGCCGAGACTGGGGATCGCTTCGCGCAGGTATACGGTCGCTCGTTTGCCCGCGGCCAGCGATGTAGCCAGGGCCTCGAGGTTCGCGGGACTCAGCGAATCGGCTGCGCGGGCGCGCGGTGGCATGGGTAGTCCTCCGGGTCGGTGGATGTCGCGTCTACTGTCCCACCCGGGTCTGACATCGGCGCATGATGGGTGCATGCGGATCACCAGTTTCGGCCACTCCTGCTTTCTCGCCGAGATCGACGGCACGCGGATCCTTTTCGACCCGGGCAACTTCTCGTCGGGCTTCGAAGATCTGACCGGGCTCGACGCCATCCTCATCACCCACCAACACCCCGACCACGCTGATCCCGCGCGGCTGCCCGACCTTGTCGCGGCCAACCCCGGTGCCGCGCTGTGGTGCGATCCGCAGACCGCCGTGCAGCTCAACGCCGACTCGCCGTCGAACGGGGTGTGGCGCGACGCGCACGTTGGACAGCGGTTCACGATCGGGCCGCTGACCGTGCGCGCCACCGGTGGTCGGCACGCGGTCATTCACCCGGAACTGCCGGTGATCGACAACATCGCCTACCTCG
>CAZVVS010000500.1:0-3715 GCA_964630585.1 uncultured Gordonia sp. | reverse complement strand
CCCAAGCGTCGCTCCAGGGCGACGGACATCCGGGTGACCTCGACGAGGGTGTCGGCGAGCTCGTGGGGCTTGGCCAGGTAGCGGGCGAGCTCCTTGCCCATGCGGGCCTCCTCGCGCTGGCCCAGCTCGGCCACCACGTGCTCCTTCGTCGGGAAGTGGTGGAAGAACGTCCCGTGCGCCACCCCTGCCTCGGCGACGATCGCACCCACATCGGCCTCGGCCATCCCGGACCGCTTGAACTCCGCCACCGCCACCTCGAACAACCGCTCGCGCGTCGCGAGGCGCTTCGCCTCCCGCACCCCCAGCTTCTCGACCGACGCCACGAACGACGACCCTAAGACATTCGCTGATTTACGTCAATGAGTTCAGTCGATGACTTGACTCAGCGAATGCGCGATTCCCGGGCATCCTGCGCAGGCGCCGAGCTTCACGATCTGATCGCCGCATCGACGTGCGCGATCGGAGCCTCCGCAGATGCCCCTCGATCACGCCTTCGGGCGATGGTGGACGGGTCCGGGCGAGCCATCGTCGGTTGCGCGCCTGCTCGCGCAGGGCGACCATCCGAGGCGATAGCGGTGGAACGAAACGGCTCCCGTTGGGCCTCAGGATCCGCCGCCGAAAGCCTGGAAGCAACGGTCCCTGGGCGATGAACCCTGCCGTGCGCACCACATCAATCACTGCGACGGTCGGACCGAGAGCGCCGCCTCGAGACGCTGCCAGCCGACCGCAGCCGCGTCATCTACCCGGCGGAGCCGCTCCCACCACAACCCAATCACGGAAGATCCCGGCCGATTCTCGCGCCGTGTGCGCGCCATCGCCCGGCGCCATCCGATCACGTTGCGTGGCCGGCGGCCGGCCGGACGACTCTTCGCCCCAAGACGACGTTTCTTCCGGCAGGGACTCGACGTTTCTTCCGGTAGTGTGTCGCCAGTTCTCCCAGTAGATGGTGGAGGCCAGTGTGGACGAACGACCTCGGCGGCTCGAACGCTCGATCAACGAGGCGCTCCGCGCGTTCCGGGTCGTCGTCGTCACCGGACCACGACAGGCTGGCAAGACCACCCTCGTGCAGCGCACGCTCGCCGGGCGCGGGAGCTTCGCCCGCCTCGACGACGAACCGACTCTGCAGGCCGCCCTCGCCGACCCCGTCGGGTTCGCCACCTTCGGCGCCACCCCGCGAGCGGTCGATGAGATCCAACGCGGCGGCGACGCGCTGGTGCGCGCCATCAAGGCGGTGGTCGACCAGAGCAAAGAACCGGGGCAGTTCTTGCTCAACGGCTCGGCCGACTTCCTCACCGTGCCGACGATCTCCGAATCGCTCGCCGGGCGCGCCGCGTTCCTGGAGCTGTGGCCCTTCACGCAAGGCGAGCTCCACGGCACCCACGACGGCTTCGTCGCGACCGCGTTCACCTCGCCCGATGCCCTCACCGACGCCGAGCCATCGAACCTGTCCACAGCCGACTACCTCGAGCGCATCTGTGCCGGCGGATTCCCCGAAGCGGTCAGCATGCCCGCCCGGTCCAGGCGGACCTGGTTCCGCAACTACATCCGCACCGTCACCGAACGCGACATCACCGAGCTCACCGGTGCCCGCCGATCCCAACAACTCCCCCGCATCCTGTCGCTGCTCGCCGCCCGGACGGCCAACGAGCTCGTCGTCACCCACGTCCACGACGCATCGGGCCTCGGTAGCCGCACCACGACCGAGGACTACATCGCCTACCTGCAGATGACCTACCTCGCGATGACCCTGCCCGCGTGGTCACGGAACCTCACCCGCAAGATCACCCGCCACCCCAAGATCCACCTCACCGACACCGGCCTCGCCGCCCACATCCTCGGCAAGGACCCCGCCGCGCTCGCCCGACCCACCGACCCCGCCCGCGGACCGCTCGTCGAGACCTTCGTGTTCAACGAGATCCACCGCCAGACCACCTGGCTCGACGACGAGATCCGCCTCCACCACCTCCGCGACCGCGACGGCGCCGAAGTCGACATCGTCGCCGAGGCCGCCGACGGGCGCATCGTCGCCATCGAGATCAAGGCCGCCCCGACCGCAACCGCGACTGACGCGCGCTGGCTCTCCTGGCTCAGAGACAAGACCGGCGACGCCTTCACCGCCGGCATCGTCCTGCACACCGGACCACGCCCCTACCGCCTCGGCGACCGCCTCTACGCGGTCCCGATCTCCCACATCTGGACCACACCCTGACCGCAGACTTCAGCCGGCATGTGACGATCCCGGTCATCCCTGCGCGCGGCCGACCCGGGGTCTCTCGGCGTGGCGATGGGGGACTCGAGCCCACGACCTCTGCCGCGTGAAGCGAAGACCGCCTTCGGTCACCGTTTCCGCAGAACGGCCATCAAGGGCCGCCAAGGGCCCGCGATCTGATGGTTGCGGCCAGCCGTCGAGACACCGGACAGGCAGCCCATCGCGAGCACCTCCTCCACCTCATGGTCGGGATCACCATCCGAGGTTGGCGAAAACCGACACTGCCATGAGGCGGATAGCTACACTCGCGTCGGTGGAGGCCGACTGGATCGAACGAGGTCTGATCCCGGTGCTGCGAGGCGTGGCTTCGGACGGCCTGCCCGTGACCGTGGTCGTCGGGCCGCGAGCGTGCGGGAAGACCACGCTCGTCCATCGACTGGTCGAGGAGGGCGTCTACCAGCGCTACGTCAGCTTCGCCGATCCCGGCGTGCGGGCCGCGGCGGCCGCATCGCCGCTCTGGTTCGTCGAGTCGCTCCCGATCGGCACGGTGATCGACGAAGCACAGCTCGTCCCCGAAGTGCTCGTGCCGATCAAGGAGATCGTCGATGCGACCAGACGTCCGGGCCACTTCCTGCTCACCGGCTCGACGCGCGTCGACCTGCCGACGATGGGCGGCACCCACCCCCTCGCCGGCCGCATGGCCCGCTACGAGTTGGGACCGCTGAACGCAGCAGAGCGCCATGGCCGACCGGCCACCTCGCTCACGACGATGCTGGAAGGCAATCCCAGCACGCTCGCTGTCACCAACCTCAAGGGCGGCGACCACGACGAAGAAGCAGCCACCACTGGCTTTCCGCTCCTCGTCACCTCCCGCGCCGATCGTCGGCGATGGCGCCGCGACTACCTGCGCAACGTCATCCCCGAGACGCTGACCGAATCGGACCACGCCGTCGATCACCAACGCCTGACGCGTCTCCTCGAGGGGATCGCCGGAATCGCCGGCCACGAGCTCGTGCTCAGCCACCTCGTCGCTGACCTGTCGATCGACCGCCGAACAGCTGCCCGCTACCTCGACCTCCTCGAAGAGATGCGGCTCATCCGAAGACTGCCCGGACTGCGCAGCAAAGCCACCGACACAGAGCGCGCCGTGCCCAAGCTGCACATGGTCGATCCCATCCTCGTCGCACCCGACCCCACCGGCATCAGCGACGATCGCCGCGGCGCCCTGCTCGAATCGTTCGTCGTCAACGAGATCGCCAGCCAACTCGAGTGGGCCGGCGGAGCCGACGGGCTCTACCACTGGCGCGACCGCCGCCGCGACGAAGTCGACCTCGTGATCGAAGCAGACCACGGCTTCATCGCGGTCGAAGTCAAACGAGCACGCGAGGTCCCATCGAACGCAACCGCAGGCATCAACGCGTTCCGAGCCCGCTACCCCGAGCAGTTCCGACGCGGGCTCGTGATGTACGCAGGACCGCACGTCCTCCCACTCGGCGACTCGGTCTG
>CAZVVS010000499.1:0-3770 GCA_964630585.1 uncultured Gordonia sp. | reverse complement strand
GGCCTGTTCGGGCTGATCATCATCGCCAACAGCGCGATCGGCATCATCCAGGAGATCCGTGCCAAGCAGACGCTCGACCGGCTCTCGATCGTCGGGCAGGCCAAGCCGACGGTGCGCCGCGACGGCGTCGCGGTCCAGGTGGCACCCGAGGAAATCGTCCTCGACGACATCATCGAGCTCGGACCGGGCGATCAGATCGTCGTCGACGGCGAGACGGTGGAGTCCGCGGCGCTCGACGTCGACGAATCCCTGCTCACCGGTGAGGCCGACGCCGTCGACAAGGCGGTCGGCGACAAGATCCTCTCGGGCAGTTTCGTCGTGTCGGGATCAGGGTCCTACCGTGCGACGAAGGTCGGCTCCGAGGCTTACGCCGCGAAGCTGGCGGCCGAAGCATCGAAGTTCACCCTCGTCGATTCCGAGCTGCGCAACGGCATCAACAAGATCCTGCAGGTCATCACGTGGCTGCTGATCCCGGCCGGCATCCTCACGATCATCAACCAACTGTTCATCGCCGGTGACGGGTCCCTCGCGTGGGAGTCGGTCAAGCCCGGCATCCTCGGCATGGTGGCGGCCCTGGTGCCGATGGTCCCCGAGGGCCTGGTGCTGATGACGTCGATCGCCTTCGCCGTCGGCGTCGTCCGCCTCGGTCAGCGGCAGTGCCTGGTCAACGAGCTGCCGGCCATCGAGGGCCTGGCCCGCGTCAACATCGTCTGCGCCGACAAGACGGGCACGCTGACGGAGAACGGCATGCGGCTATCGGAGCTGCAGCTGATCGACGACTCCGGCGTCGACGAGGAGCAGGCCCGCGCGGTCCTCGCGGCGATGGCGGCGGCCGACCCGCGCCCCAACGCGAGCATCGAGGCCATCGGCGAGGCCTACCCCGACGGCCCCAACTGGACGACGACGTCGGTGCAGCCGTTCTCCTCGGCGCTCAAGTGGAGCGGCATGTCGTTCGCCGACGCGTCCGGATCGTCGGCGGGCAACTGGTTGATCGGCGCGCCCGACATCCTGCTCGACCCGTCCAGTGCGGTGTCCGCCCAGGCCACCGCGATCGGCGAGACCGGCCTGCGGGTGCTGCTGCTGGCCCGGACCGGCGTCGCCGTCGACGAGCCCGGCGCCGTCGATCAGATGACGCCGGTGGCCCTGGTGATCCTGGAGCAGCGCGTGCGCCCCGACGCCAAGGACACTCTCGACTACTTCGAGCGTCAACACGTCGCGGTGAAGGTGATCTCCGGTGACAACGCGCGCTCGGTGGGCGCCGTCGCGGCGTCGCTCGGACTGGGCTCGGTCGAGAACGCCGTCGACGGACGGCAACTGCCGAAGGAGACCGACGAGCTGGCCGAGGTCGTCACCGACGGCACCGTGTTCGGCCGGATCCGGCCCGACCAGAAGCGGGCGATGGTCAAGGCGCTGCAGTCGCGCCACAACACCGTCGCGATGACCGGCGACGGCGTCAACGACGTGCTGGCCCTCAAAGACGCCGATATCGGCGTCGCCATGGGTTCGGGCAGCTCCGCGGCCCGGTCGGTGGCACAGATCGTGCTCCTGGACAACAAGTTCGCGACTCTGCCCTACGTCGTCGGCGAGGGCCGTCGGGTCATCGGCAACATCGAGCGTGTCGCCAACCTGTTCCTCACCAAGACGGTCTACGCGGTCCTGCTCGCGCTGCTGGTAGGGATCGCCGGAATCGCCGGCAAGATTTTCGGCTTCGCATCGCTGGCCTACCCGTTCCAGCCGATCCACATCACCATCTCGGCCTGGTTCACCATCGGCGTTCCCGCCTTCGTCCTGTCGCTGGCCCCGAACAACGAGCGCGCGCGAACCGGCTTCGTCAAGCGTGTCCTGACCCACGCGGTGCCCAACGGGATCATCGTCGGTCTGGTCACGTTCATCACGTTCGTGCTGGTCAACCCGGGCGGATCCGACGGCCCGCGGTTGGGCATCGAGGCCGACCATGTGCCGCCCGCCGTCGCGCAGGCGTCTACCGCGACGCTGATGGCGCTCATCGCCACCGCCTTCTACGTCCTCGTCGTCGTCGCGCGGCCCTACACGTGGTGGAAGATCGCACTGCTGGTCGTCTCAGCGCTGGCCTATGTCGTCATCTTCACCTGGCACCAGACACAGGAGTGGTTCAACCTCGATTCGTCGAACTGGGGCAACAACGCCGTCGGGCTCGGGCTCGCCGTCGTCGGCATGATCGCGATCGAGGTAGTCAACCGCCTCATCCCCCGATTCGTCCCCGAAGACCGCCCGTTGGCCTACGAGTTCGACGACGATTTCGACGACGAGGAGTCGGCTTCCCCGGCTCGCGGGTGACGGCGGTAGGCCGACACTGACGGCTCGTCGGCCAGCCAGAACCGCCACGGCTGCTCCGCAGCGCGCCGCACGCCGACACGCGGCCCGCTGTGGATGCGCGCGGCATCGATTGTCACGCCCGCTGAGCGCAGCGTCACCGGTGCCGGGCCGTGCAAGTCGGTACCGAGGTCCTCGATCGTGATCCCCAGCGCTCTGGTGAGGTTGCCGGGCCCGCGAGCGAGCGCCGCGTCGTCGCGTGCGCCGGGGCGCCGCTCCCGCGCCGTGTCGATGCCGTCGACGATGCGCCCGGCGCGGATCAACACGGCGCTCGCGCTCTCGGTGGGACCGGTCACGACGTTGGCGCAGTGGTGTCCGTGGAGGCGGTAGACGTAGAGCCGCATCGGCGGTCCATACATGATTTCCGACCGCGGCGTCCGGGTGAAGGCATGCGATGCCGGGTCGTTCACCCCGTCATAGGCCTCCACCTCGGTGATCATGACGGTGGCCCCATGGCCTACGAGGTGACAGCCCAACAGTTCCCGGGCCCGCGCTAGCACAGTAGGCTGATGTCTCATGGCCAAGGTGAGCGACTCCGTGCGTGTTGACATGTCCGTCGAGGACGCGTGGGCCCATGCTTCCGATTTGTCCCAGTACGACGAGTGGCTCACGCTGCACGACGGGTGGCGCAGCGAGGTCCCCGCGCCCAGCGATCTGACCAAGGGTGTCAAGGTGTCCTCGGTGGTCAAGCTTAAAGGTGTGCGAGTCCGATTCAATTGGACCGTCGAGAAGTTCGACCCACCGCACGAGGTCCGCCTCAAGGGCGATGGCAAAGGTGGCGTGAAGGCCAAGTTGGACCTGGCCATCACCCCCGACGGCGACGGCGCGAAGGTGACCTTCGAGATCGATCTGGGTGGGTTGCCGCTGATCGGTCCGGCAGGCAAGGCCGCGGCCCTCGCCACGAAGGACGACTTGCACCGGTCGCTGGAGAACTTCAAATCAGTCTTCGTCGCTGAGGAGTCGAAATGAGCCGACACGCCACCACCGATTCCGGGTTCGGATTTGAGCACGCCGACACCAGTACGGCCCGCCGCTCGGGGCTGATCTGGGCGATCGCCTCCTTGCTGGTCGTCCTCGCCCTCGTGGGCGGTTTCGTCGCCTGGCGCGGTGGTGTGTTCGGGTGCAAGGACGAGCCGGTCACCGTCGCGGCCGACCCGGCGCTGGCGGGCCCCCTCAAGGAGGTCGCCGAGTCCGCCGCCGGGAAGTGCTATGCGTTCACCGTGACGGCGCTGCCCGGTCCCGACGTGCCGGCGCACCTCACCTCCCCCGACAAGACGCCCGACCTGTGGGTCGGCGACTCGTCGGCGCAGGTCCGGCGCGTGAGTGAGCAGGTGAAGCGACCACTGCCGGCCGTCGCCGACTCGATCGCCAAGAGCCCGGTCGTCGTCACCGGACAGCAGGTCTCCACGCTCAAGAGC
>CAZVVS010000498.1:0-3770 GCA_964630585.1 uncultured Gordonia sp. | reverse complement strand
CCGAGCACAGCCATACCTGGTTTTGATCATCGACGGTCATCCCGTACCAGTGCGTACCAGAACGTGCTCTTGAGCTGGTGTTTCGCTTGTGACCCTACCTGGGTCGTCCCAGCCTGTCCACCCCCGTACCAGGCCGCACAGTAGAAGAAACAGTAGAAGGATCGGTGCCGCTGGCAGGCTCCTGGAGGCCGTGTTCCTGGTCGGTCAGGCGACGGATCGTCTGGAGCGTCGAACGAATGAACTCGATGTCGGCTGGTGGACCTTCGGGTTCGATGCTGGCCCACGACTCCCGAGCCGGAAGCTCCGGGCTGATCGAGACTCCAGGCGCATCGACCGCCCCGAGCTGATCGCGCTCGCTTGTGGTCTCCCCTCCGCCGACCCATCCGACGAACGCCGGGCTCGCATCGAGCCCGGACAACGAGCTGATGGCGAAGACATCGTAGCCGAGGTCTGCCAGCAGGCCGCCGAGCATCCCGATGTAGGCCAGGGTCTGCTCAACCCTCGGCTCGTCGAGGGCCCACTCGCTCGCGCCGAGCACCGCCACCGGCCCCGCACTCGGCCGAGGCGTCGGCGCCGGTCCGCCCAGCCGCATCCTGGCGGCGTTGCTCGCAGCGTGAGCGCGGCGATGCTTGGCGACAATCCCTCGGTACGGAGCGACGGGATCTTCGAGCTTCACGGCGAGGCCTCCTCGATGTCCAGGATAGCCGTGAGGTCTCGGACCGCGACCTGCACGTGCGACAGGCTGCGGATCTTGGAGGCTTCGAAGATCGGCTCACCTTCCTCGAAGATCGCCCGCACCGAACGCACTGGGTGGCCGGCTTCGGCGGCACGAGCGCAGTACCAGTTGATCGTCGCCGCATCACGAGCGTGGTTGCCACGGTCGGTGTTGACCGGCAGCGGCTGCTCGTTGGCGATGCAGTGGAGCACGAACTCGAAGTCCGCGTCACGCACCTCGGCCTGCCATCGGGGGTTCCGGGCACGCCACGGCGAGTCCTGCCAAAGGTAGAACCCCGTCCCCAGCCACTCGAAGTGCTGGTCGCTGGGCCGGATGTCACGTGCGAGAAGGTGAGGCAGCGCCGCCCTGCTCGTCCCGTGGAAGCCGATCACCTCCCTGGACAGCTCGATCACCCATCCTCCTCATCACTCGATCGTCCGCGCGGTCTCGAACGATCATGGCAGGACCCAGCGACAGCGAGCCGAGACCGCCCGCGACTGGTCCTCGTAGGTGATGATCGCGGCGGATCCGACGTCGATCGCTGGGACGAGTTGGGGTCAGCGCCGCTCCACTCGGTCCAAGCGCAGCCATCCGTCTGCTGGCGAGAAGCGGAGCAGGACTGGGCCGATGAGCCATCAGATGACCTGCACCGGTCCACACATGGTTGCCGATCGAGCGGCGCCATGTACGCGCCTCGACCTCGTACCGCTACTTATGGATAGTCGAACTACTACGTCAACCCGTCCATCGGTCACGTCCCGCTCCGACTGAAGTCGCAGACTTAGCCTCTCAGAAGCGGTCCACGAACCACTGGAAAACGCTGCCGTCGAAGCGGTGGGTGCCGCGTCCGGTCCGCTGGTGATTCGTTCGATCGCAGAGGTCACGCTGGTACGGATCTCGGCCGGCTCGAGCGCGTCGTACGCGTCGTCGGACCACACGTGGACGACACCCTCGACGACCCTCGTGCTGGATCGGAAGCCACCTGAACGCAGCGGCTTGCGGATCGCGGCGCGCGTCGCCTCAACGTGTTGGACCGGGACACCGGTGACATAGGTGGGGCTGAACCGGATGACCTCCTCGGCCACCACCGAGGCGAGCAGCCACACACCCGACGGCACCTCCGCGGTCGGGAACCACGAATCGAGGAGGCGCAGGCACCTGCGACACGTCGGAGCGAACGCCGGGTCGCGCCACAGCGGCAACAACTCGTCGGCACTGGCAGCCATCCGGTTCCAGGTCCGGCCACACAGCGTCGAGAGGTTCCAGCACCCGGCGAGTGGGGCATCCTCGTTGCCCCGGTGTCGCGCAGTCCGGCCCGCGCCGTCGGCGACCTCGACGAGGTGGGTCTCGGCGCCCGCTTTGTGTTGCGCGGTTCGCCGACCGGTCCCGGTCAAGTGGCGTGTCTGAGGGCGGTGCTGGGGTCGATCTTGGTGGCTCGGAGTGCAGGTGCCAGGCCAGCGGCGAGTCCGGCTAGGAGGCCGACTCCGGCAGCGGCTGCAACGAGGGTGGGCTCGTACACGGGGGTCCACCGGTTCCAGGCGGCGTAGAGGGTGATCGCGGTGACGCCGGTTGCGGCGCCGATCAGTCCGCCGCAGAGGCCGGTGAGGCCTGACTCGAAGAGGACCAGGGTTGCGATGTGTCGGCGGTGGGCGCCGAGCACTCTTCGTAGACCGATCTCGCCGGTCCGTTCCGCGACGGCGAGCGCCACCGAACTGGCGATCGCGAGAACACCGAGGACGATCAGGAGGGCTGACGCGGCGAGCGTGAGGAGTCGGACGTCGTCGGAGATCGTCGAGCGGAGAGCAGTTGGTTCTGGTGGGGCGATGACCAAGACGGTCGAGGGTGCTGCTGGCAGGGCGGCCGTCGCGGCGACCTCGGCGATCCTCGTCGCGGTGCCGGCGATGACTTGGATGGTGAGGATGTCGCGTTCGGGGGCGGCCCGGATGTGGTCGAGGCCGCCGGGCCCGACGAGGACTGCTGTCTGTGCGACATCGAGGCGGCTGGAGTCCGGCACGAAGCTGGCGATCGTGTGGGGGATCCCGTCGATCCAGATGCTCGTGCCGATGGCCTCCGGGGCGATGTTGAGCGTGGCGCGGAGTCGAGAGCCGACGGCGGCCGTGCCCGGAGGGAGGCTCCTTGGTAGTCCCGAGCCGAGGACGGCGAGGTCGCCGTCGGCCGCTTCGAGGACTTGGACGAGGGTGGCATCAGCGAGCCCTGGACGCGGGTTCACCGGCACGCTGGCCGATGCTCGAAGCAGTACGGCTCCTTCCACGCCGGGGATCCGGTCGACGCTCGCCACCGATTCCTCCGTCAGGCGGCCCCCCACGTCGGACTCGACTCGGATGGTGGTCGCCCGGAACCTGTCGAAGGTGGAGTCGATCTGTTGCTTGCCGGTCTCGCCGACACCGAGCACCGCTATCGCGGTCGCGACACCGACCGCTGTCATCACGATGCTCCCCCAGGTTCGTCCGGGTCGAGCGCGCATCCCCGCGATCGCGTCGAGGGCCAGGTCGCTCGGAGCGACTCCGATCTGTTGTCGAACCGGACCATGACTTCGTCGCTTCATCCGAGCCTCAAGACATCGTCGACCATCCCGTCGCTCATGCGAAGCCGCCGCTGGGTCCGGTCCGCGATCGCCGGGTCATGAGTGACGATCACGACCGATCTTCCGCGCTCGTTCATACGCGCGAACAGGTCGAGGATCTCCGACGCCGTTGTGGTGTCAAGGCTGCCTGTGGGTTCGTCGGCGAGGATCAGCGCTGGGTCGGTGACCAGCGCGCGGGCGATCGCGACTCGCTGTCGTTCGCCCCCCGACAGCTCGGAGGGTATGTGGTCGAGCCGATGGGCGAGACCGACCTCGTCGAGTTGTTCGGCGGCCATCGCGCGGCGCTCCTTGCGCGGCGTTCGGTGGTACAGGAGGGGGAGTTCGACCTGCTCCAGGACGCTGCGGCCCACGACCAGGTGAAACGACTGGAACACGAACCCGATCCGGTGGCCTCGCAGGGCCGCCACTTCCCCCTCGGTGAGGTCGCCGGTGTCGATCCCGTCGAAGCGG
>CAZVVS010000497.1:0-3791 GCA_964630585.1 uncultured Gordonia sp. | reverse complement strand
CAAGGATGTCTCGACGGCGTGGCAGATCGATGCCTACCGCTTCGCCGCGCCGATCCTCTCCCATCCCACCGACGCGCTCGTGTCGCCGGACAGCGCGATCGAACTCGGCCGACTCGGTGCGCTCGGCGTGCTCAACGGCGAGGGCCTGTGGGCGCGGCACGCCGATGCCGACGCAAAGATCGCCGCGTTGCGCGACGTCGCCGAGAACGACCCGGACCCGAGCGCTGCGACCCGATTCCTGCAGCACCTGCACTCAGCGCCGATCGACACGGGATTGCTCGCGCAGGCCGTCTCCCGGATCCGTGAAGCCGGGGTGACCACCGCGGTGCGGGTCAGCCCGCAGCACGCACCCGAATTGACGCCGACGCTGCTCAAGGCCGGTGTCGAACTGCTCGTGGTGCACGGCACGATCATCTCCGCCGAGCACGTCGTCGCCGGGGGCGGGGAGCCGCTGAACCTCAAGACGTTCATCGCCGACCTCGACGTCCCGGTGATCGCCGGTGGCGTCCACGACCATCGGACCGCCCTGCACCTGATGCGCACCGGCGCGGCCGGCGTCATCGTCGGCTACGGCGCGACCGAGTTCTGCACCACGACCAACGACGTCCTGGGCATCGGCGTCCCGATGGCGACGGCGATCGCCGACGCTGCCGCTGCCCGTCGCGACTACCTCGACGAGACCGGCGGGCGGTACGTGCACGTGCTCGCCGACGGCGACATCACCACCTCCGGCGACCTCGCCAAGGCGATCGCATGCGGTGCGGACTCCGCGGTGCTCGGTACGCCGCTGGCCAGCGCGGCGAGCGCCCCGGGCGGCGGGTGGTACTGGACCTCGGCAGCGGCCCACCCCGACACCCCGCGCGGATCGATGCTCCAGATCGCCGAAGCGGACGACCGGCGCCCCCTCGAGCAGATCCTCACCGGGCCATCCGACGATCCGTTCGGCGGGCTCAACCTCGTCGGTGGCCTGCGCCGCTCGATGGCCAAGGCGGGCTACAGCGACCTCAAGGAGTTCCAGAAGGTCGGGCTCTCCGTCCGCGCCTGACGTCACTCCAGACGCAGCGCGTCGGGTGCGGGGAACGGCAGCTCGTAACGATCCGGGCTCGCGCCGACCGCTGACGCAGCGCCGTATTCGTCGGCGAGGACGACGACCCCTTGCGGGCTGGTCTCCGCGACGCGCACGGGCCGTTCACGACCGTCGTCGAGTCGGAGCACCCATCGATCGGCGAGGTAGCCGATTCCCAACTCGTCGAGCAGATCCTCGGCGTCGAGCCAATCGATCGGTTCGGACGTGCGCTCGCGGCCGAGGAGATCGAATACGCGGAAGCCGTCGCCGTCGGGGCAGATCCACCCGACCGGCTCCCGGTCGGTCCGGCAGTGTTCGATCCAGTCTGGGGGCAGCACGCCACCGAGGGTAGCCGCGGCCGCATTGGTGGTGACCGGCGCACCGTGGAAAGCTCCAGCGGCGCAATGTGTGCTGGATCACCAGGTGTGACAATGTCCGATGTGACACCGGGCTATGATCGGCTCATGTCTCGCAGCCCACAAGACAGTCATTTCGACGTGCTCATCATCGGTTCTGGATTCGGTGGCAGTGTCACCGCACTTCGCTTGACGGAGAAGGGGTACCGCGTCGGCGTCATCGAAGCCGGTCGTCGCTTCACCGACGACCAGTTCGCCAAGACGAGTTGGCGATTGCGGAAGTTCGTCTGGGCACCGAAGCTCGGCCTCCTCGGCATCCAGCGCATCCACCTGCTCAAGGACGTCATGATCCTTGCCGGCTCGGGTGTGGGCGGTGGTTCGCTCAACTACGCGAACACGCTGTACAAGCCGCCGTCGCCATTCTTCAACGACAAGCAGTGGGCCCATATCACCGACTGGGAGTCGGAACTGAGCCCGCACTACGACCAGGCGACGCGAATGCTCGGCGTCGTCAAGAATCCGACGTTCACCAACTCCGACCGGATCATCAAAGAGGTCGCCGAGGAGATGGGCGTCGCCGACACCTTCGTGACGACGCCGGTCGGCGTCTTCTTCGGGGCCAAGACCGGTGGCGACGGCGCTCCCGGCGAGACCGTGCCCGACCCGTACTTTGGCGGTGCCGGTCCCACGCGAACCGCGTGCACCGAGTGCGGCTCGTGCATGACGGGGTGTCGGGTGGGGGCCAAGAACACATTGGTCAAGAACTACCTCGGCCTGGCCGAATCGGCCGGTGCGCAGGTCATCGAGCGCACCACCGTCGACGGTCTGCGCCAGCGTCCCGACGGCAAGTGGGAGGTGTCGACGCACGGCTCGTCGTCGTGGGGTCCCTTCGGTGCCCGTAAGCGCACCTTCACCGCTGACAACGTCGTCATGGCGGCGGGCACGTTCAACACGCAGAAGCTCATGCACGCGGCCAAGGGGTCGACGCTGCCGAAGATCTCGGATGCGATGGGAGTGCTGACCCGCACGAACTCGGAGTCGATCCTCGGCGCCATGGCGAACAAGGTGGACCCGCAGTCGGACTTCTCCGAGGGCGTCGCGATCACCTCGTCGTTCCATCCCGACGACTCCACGCACATCGAGCCCGTCCGCTACGGCAAGGGCTCCAACGCGATGGCCTACCTGCAGACGGTGCTGACCGACGGCGGTACGCGTGCCCATCGTCTCGGCCAATTGCTGCGCGTCCTGGTTACTCGTCCGTGGTTGCTCGGACGGCTGTTGGTGCCGCGCCAGTGGAGCCAGAAGACGGTCATCGCCCTCGTGATGCAGTCGTCGGACAACTCGCTGACGACCTTCGTCCGCAAGCGCGGCCCCTTCCAGTACGTCACCAGCCGCCAGGGCCACGGCGAACCGAATCCGACGTGGATCCCGGCTGGCAACGAGGCGACGCGACTCATGGCCGAGAAGCTGCCCGGCGGCCTCGCCGGCGGTACGTGGGGCGATGTCTTCAACATCCCACTCACCGCCCACTACCTGGGTGGATGCGTCATCTCCGACGATCCGGCCAGCGGCGTCATCGACCCGTATCACCGCGTATGGAACTACCCGTCGCTCTACGTCGTCGACGGGGCGTCGATCACCGCGAACCTCGGTGTGAACCCGTCCCTGTCGATCAGCGCCCAGGCCGAGCGTGCCGCGTCCCTGTGGCCGAACAAGGGTGAGAACGACCAGCGTCCCGAGCAGGGGCAGGCATATGTGCGGATCGACCCGGTCGCGCCCGTCGCCCCGGTCGTTCCCGCTGACGCGCCGGGTGGTCTGCGTCTGACGATCACGCCCGTCGCCAAGGCACGCAAGGCGAAGGCGCCCGAGAAGGCGGCTGGGTGAGCGCTGATTGGCGCGAGACCCGGGTCGAGGAGATCCGCGGTCTCATCCTGGGGAGCGACGCCGGCATCGTCGAAGAGGTGAAGTGGCGCAAACCGTCCAACCCCGACGGTGTGCCGACGTTCAGCGTGTCGGGCCTGGTCTGCACACTTGAGACGTACAAGGACAAGGTGAAGGTCACCTTCGTCAAAGGGGCGTCGCTGCCCGACCCCGAGCACGTCTTCAACGCCAGTCTCACTGCCGGGACGCGTCGCGCCGTCGACGTCGGGGAGGGCGATGTGCTGAACGCTGATGCCTTCGTGGAGTTGGTCTGCGCCGCCATCGTGCTGAACGAGTCGAAGGGCTGAATCCGGCACCGTTTCGACAATCCTGCGTCGATCCGGCGATTGGCAGCATGGTGGTGAGACACCTCACTGGATTGCTGTGGGGAACGGAGATGTGATGACAGGAACGATTTCGGCGCCCGTTGGGACGAGTCCCAGTCGGTG
>CAZVVS010000496.1:0-3805 GCA_964630585.1 uncultured Gordonia sp. | reverse complement strand
ACGTCACGATCATCGAGTTCCTCGACCGGGTGCTGCCCAACGAGGACGCCGACGTGTCCAAGGAGATCGCCAAGCAGTACAAGAAGCTCGGCGTGAAGCTGCTGACGTCGACCAAGGTGCAGAGCGTCACCGACAACGGCAGCTCGGTCACCGTCACCTACGTCGACGCGAAGGATCAGCCGGGCGAACTCACCGTCGACCGAGTACTGATGTCTGTCGGATTCGCGCCCCGCGTGACCGGCTTCGGTCTGGAGAACACCGGTGTCGCACTCACCGAGCGCGGCGCGATCGCGATCGACGACTACATGCGCACCAACGTGCCGGGGATCTACGCGATCGGCGACGTCACCGCGAAGCTGCAGCTGGCCCACGTGGCCGAGGCGCAGGGCATCGTCGCCGCCGAGACCATCTCCGGGGCGGAGACCATGACGCTCGGTGACTACCGGATGATGCCGCGCGCCACGTTCTGCCAGCCGCAGGTCGCCTCCTTCGGTTTGACCGAGGCGCAGGCCAAGGACGAGGGCTACGCCGTCAAGGTCACGACATTCCCGTTCAGTGCCAACGGCAAAGCACAGGGTCTGGCCGAGACGGCCGGCTTCGTCAAGCTGATCACCGATACCACTCACGACGAGCTGCTCGGCGCGCACCTCGTCGGCGACAACGTCTCGGAGTTCCTGCCCGAGCTCACGCTCGCGCAGAAGTGGGACCTCACCGCCAAGGAATTGGCTCGCAACGTGCATACGCATCCGACGATGTCGGAGGCGCTGCAGGAGGTCTTCCACGGTGCCATCGGGCACATGATCAACCTGTAGGCCCAGCGGCTTGTAAACGCGGATTGGACGGGGGCTCCCGGCGCATGCGCCGGGAGCCACCCCTCTACCCGTCCGTGTCCGACTCGATCTCGGACAGCTCAGTGGCGACGTGGAACGGCGGGGTGCTCTTGCCGATGATTCGGTAGCGGTCCCAGAAGTCGACGTCGCCGACAAAGGCATCGCGGCTGCCGTGTGGTGTGCGGATCACGCACGGCATCCGTTGCAGGTCGCCGACGATGTCGGCGAGTTGGTCGTTGGGCGAGATCCGGCCCGTCCAGCGGAAGATCCCGTCGATCGGTTCGCGATACCCGAGCATCTCGACCTCCACGTCGATCTCGGTGCCTCGCAGGATGATCGTCGCGGGCCCGCGATAATCGGACTCCTCGTGCGGGTCGTCGCTGGACGCCGGTCGCGCGGAGGGTGCCTCGGTGGCCATTGCCGCACCTCCTTCGCCCGTTCGATCCTGGGTTTGCCTGATTCGGTCCGCCTATGAAAACCAGAGTATACGGTACTCATAGTACGCGTAACTAATTCTGGTCAATTGACCAGGAAGCCTGGAGGGGGTTGCGTTGGACGAGCGGGATGAGCGCGTCGGGTTGCCACGCACCGTCGAAGGTGCGCCCGTCAAGCACCGCGGCCGCATCGCCGATCGGCAGACGACCGCACAGCGGTTGCTACTGGCTGCGGCCGAGGAGTCCTACAGCGGCGATCTCGACGTCGATTGGGACGCCGACGTCGCTCCGAACTTCGCCTGGTTCCCGACCCGATTGTCCTCGATCCACGGCTCGCCGGAGTGGGAGTGTCTGACCCCGGATCAGCGCGTCGAACTCGGCCGCCACGAGTTGGTCAACGTGCTGACCTTCGCGATACGAGCCGAAGCTGCGATCACTCTGCTGATGTTCCGCAACATCGGCGAAAGCGCCAACCTCATGAGCGACGTGACGCGATACACGCTCAAGGCGATTCAAGAGGAGACGCGCAACAGCGCCATGTTCTCGCGGCTGGTCAACAAGAGCGGCCTCGCCATCAACCGTCCCCACCGCGAGGCGTGGCTGACTGCCAAGTTCGTGTTGTTCGTACCGGCCGGAATCCTGACCAGTGGGCTGATCCTGCTGCTGCAGGAGGCCATCCACAGCTATGCGAGGGCGATGGCGGTCGATCCGACGGTGCAGCCGCATGTGCGACAGGCGATGCGGATCCACGAGATGTCCGATCACCGACACCTCGAATACTCGGTCAACGAGTTCCGGCTTGCCGTGGGCCGTGCCGGACGATTGCGCCGCCGAGTCACCGGTGCTGTGCTGGCGCGGGCGACGGCGGGGCTGTATCCGTTGATCCTCAACGGCGCCGTCTATTCGTCGATAGGGATCGACGCCCGCAGCGGTCTGCGGATCGCACACGACGAGCCGCAGTACAGCCTGCGCGCACGGGCGCTGACCGACTCTTTTGTCAGCCACGCCCGCGAGGCAGGACTGTTCCGCACGCGGCACGAGCGGGCCATCCTCCGACGCGGCAAGGTGTGGCCGGCGCAGGTGCCCGACACTGTTCCCGCGGGTGGTCGGGATGGTTGACACCACCGGCCGCGAGACCCAAACTGGAACTACGAGTACCGGTTACTTTCGGGCGGAGGGATCACGATGACCATCGAGCAATCCGATACGCGACCGGGTGGCAACGAACTCGGCGCCTCCACTGTCCAAGTGCGCCGGGTCGGTGACCGGCAGACGACCGCCCAACGACTCCTGCGCTCGACCGCCGATCGCGCCTATCACCCCGAACTCGACATCGACTGGGACCGGCCGCTGGCCCCCGACAAGGGCTGGGTCATGGAGCACCGCCAGTCGCTGTACGGCACGAAGGTCTGGGATGAGCTCACCCCTGAGCAGCGCACCGAGCTCGGCAAGCACGAAGCGGTATCGGTCCTCAGTTTCGGCCTGTTGGCCGAGGTCGGGCTATCGATGAATCTGATGAGGTCGATACTCGAGAACCACGTGATGGTCGACGACCACTGCCGGTACGCCCTCGCCGAGGTCGGTGAGGAGACCCGGCACTCCACGATGTTCAGCCGCCTGGTCAACAAGTCCGGCGTCGCGCCCTACACCTACCCTCGGCCCTTTTTGAAGGCCCTTAGGCTCGTCGGATTCCTCCCCATCGGGCCGTCCAGCTATGCGGGCACGCTCCTCATCGAGGAGGTCCTCGACCGTCTGCAGCGCGAAGGCGCTGTCGACGAGACCGTCCAGCCCCACTTCCGACAGTTGATGAAGATCCACGTCCTCGAAGAGGCCCGCCACATCACTTATGCGCGTGAGGAGATGGTGCGGTCGATGGCCAAGCACGGCAAGGCCTACAACGCCATGCACCGGGGCATCTTCTCCGTCATGGTCCTGAGTGTCATGCCGACGCTGATCAATCCAAAGGTCTACAAGTCCGTCGGGATCAGCCGCCTGCGAGGCCTCATCGCCAGCCAGGCCAGCCCGGAGTATCGCGACCGCGCGGTGTTCATGACCGAGCCGCTCCTGCGGTTCTGCTACGAGGCCGGTTTCATCCGTGGCGCGGTGTCCAGCCGGATCATGCGGGCCTCGCGCGCGTTGCCCGACGACATCATCGCCGAGCTGAAAGGCCAGAAGCCCTCGACGGTGCAGGAGTGACCGGACTCGCCTCCGTCGCCGCCAATACGCACGTCCAGACGCTGGAGGTGCTCGAGGTGATCGCCGAGACCGCCGATGCGGTGTCGGTGGTCTTGGCCGTGCCGGACTCGCTGATCCACAAGTTTCGCTATCGACCGGGCCAGTTCCTGACGGTGCGGGTACCCGGACCAGACGCGGAGACATCGTCGGTCGCCCGCTGCTATTCGTTGTCGAGTTCCCCACACCTCGACGACCAATTGGTCATCACCGTCAAGCGCGTGCCGGGCGGCTACGCGACGAACTGGATTTGCGACCACCTGCGCACCGGCGACCACCTGACGGTGCTATCCCCGTCGGGGAAGTTCG
>CAZVVS010000495.1:0-3816 GCA_964630585.1 uncultured Gordonia sp. | reverse complement strand
GCGGACGGCCCACCGAGGTACTGGGCAGCGGCACTGCCACGACCAACCCGTCGTTGATGAGTTTGTTGAGGTGGAATCGCGCTGTGCTCACGTGCAGGTCGAGGACTTCGGCGACGTGCGACGCGTCGACCGGTCCATCAGCCGCCTCAACGGTCACCAGTACGTGGTCGCGCTGGCGGGCACGGCTGCTCATCGCGGATCCTCCCCGGTATGTCTGGCTGTTTCTGGCATCACTGACATGCCAGGATAGTCGTTTTCCGGGTGCGATCGGTGACCGTGCCCCCTAGGCCCGTCGGCGACGCATGCTGGCCGCGGCGATTCCGGCGGCCAGGAAGGCAACGGACAGCAGTGCGAAGTAGCCCAGCGCGCCGCTGCGGCCCCACGGCGGGGTGAGCGCCAGCCACTGTCCGGTCCCATAGATTCCGTTGAGAAACGGCATGTATTGCTGCACGGTCATTCCGTTGGGGATGAGTGCGATGGCGTCCTCCACGACGCCGGCCCACAGCAGCATCAGTGCGATTGCGGTGAGTCCGGAACCGGTGAGCGCGGCGAGGCCCACCCCCAGCGACGCGGCACAGTAGGCAAAGAAGGGGACCGCCCAGCAGAAGCGCAGACCGGCCGAAGAGCCCAGGCCCACCCCGCCGTAGACGACGGGGAACAGGTGCGGCAGCGTCGCCATCAGCACCACGACGAGGGCCAGCGTCACCGCCGCCGCGATGAGGCCGTAGAAGACCGACCGGGCGAGAATCATCGTCGACGATGAGCCGAACAGGTAGCGCTCGGTGTCGGCGGTCGGGCCCGAGGTTGCGGCGGCTTGGGCATGGGCGGCGCCGACGGCCAGGATCAGCACGCCCAGGTTGACGACCCAATAGATCGAGTTGTCGGACTCGACGGCCGAGACGGTGATCGACGCGGTCTCCATCGTCGCGAACCGTTCCGACACGGCCGCGATGGCGTAGGTGATGAGCAGCGGCAGCACGATCCCGAGGGGTATGGCGATGAACCACCATGGGCTGCGCCGGCCGCCGGCGCGGGTGGCCTCGGCGGCGATCGCCGCGGTCAGGGCCGTCATCGCGAGTACTCCGGGGTGTCGGTATCCCCGACGGCGCGCAGGTAGGCGTGCTCGAGGTCGGGATCGTCGCCGAGGAAGTCGTCCAGTGGCGCGTCGGCGACGAGGTGCCCGCCGCGCAGCACCAGGATTTGATCCGCGTTGCGCCGAACCTCGTCGAGCAGGTGGGAGGCGACGAGGACGGCCCGCCCGTCGTCGGCGAGTGCGCGTAGCAACGTCCGCAACCAGATGATTCCGGCGATGTCGAGGCCGTTGAGCGGCTCGTCGAACAGCAGGACCGGTGGATCGCCGATCAGGGCTCCGGCGATCCCGACTCGCTGGCGCATGCCCAGCGAGTAGCCGCCGACGGGTTGATCGGCGACGCCGGTGAGGCCGACGGTGTCCAGCACCTGCTCGACCCGACCGTCCCCGATCCCCGCCGAGCGGGCCAACCACCGCAGGTGCCGCCGCGCGGTGTGGCGGCCGGCGAACGCGTCGTGGTCGAGGTGGATACCCAAGTGGCGCACCCGACCGGACCGTCGTGCCCGGTCCGACCAGGGTGCGCCGTCGACTTCGACGGTTCCCCGGTCGGGGGTGGCGATCCCGCTGGCGCAGCGCAACAGCGTCGACTTGCCCGCACCGTTGAGGCCGAGCAGGTAGGTCAGCGATCCGGGCGCGACCTCGGTGGAGACGTCATCGAGGACGGCGTGCCCGCCGTAGCTCTTGGTCAGGCTCTCGATCCGCAGCCCGGCGCCATGCGCGCGCGACACCCGATGTCAGGCGTTGCAGTAGATGGGCAACCCGACGGTCTTCACGCCCTTGCACATCGAGCTCGACGCGAGCTTCCAGTTGCCCTGGTAGACGAAGTCGATGGGCATGTTGACGTCGGGCCGGCCAGCCGACCGCGCGTGCAGGTTGACCGTCGCGACGTTGCCCTTGCGGACGATCGGACCGGTCACCGTCGACGATCCGCGCGGTGCGCGGAACAGGCCCAGGTTGTACACGGTGCGGGGCACGACGACCGCGCTCTCGCCGCCCTCGACGTTGCGGGCCTTGGCGGCGTCGGAGGCAGGCGTCGCGACGAGGAACGTCACGATGTTGTTGAAGTCGGCGACCGTCGGGTTCTGGGCCGTCACCGTGAAGTCGGCGGGCAACGCCAACGCGGGGCCCGCGGCGGTGGCGCCGACCAGTGCGGTGAGCGCAGCCAGGACGGCGAGCAGGGTGGCGCGGAAGGTGTTCGTCATGGAATGCCTTTCGTTGCTTATTTCGTATGGGGGGTGAGGACGACGAGCGTGAGCGCGGAGTCCTCGGTGGCGGTCAGTGCATGGGTGACCTCGGCCTGCACGTGAATCGCCGTACCGGGCGTCAGCGTCGTGGTCTGATCGCCGACGGTGAACGCCACGCTCCCGGCCTGGCCGATGACGAGGATCGGCCATCGGGCGGTGTGCTCGGCCATCGTCTGACCGGCACGGAAGCTGAGGCGCACGACGGTGGCCCCGGTGAGGTGGGCGAGCGCCTTGATGGCAGGCCCGGGGGCTTCCGCATCGCTCAGGGCGGTGTCGGCGAGGCCGTGCAGGACGGTCTCTTCGGGTGCGTCGGCCATCGGATCAGTTGCGCACGGCGACGATTTCGATCGCTGCCAGGTTGTCGCGGTACTTGCGGAAGGTCTTGCGCATGCCGAGGACTCGCTGCCGGGCATCGCGGTTGCGGATGACGTTTCCGGCGAAGCGCAGGGCGCCGCCTATGCCCTCGTCGGCGATGATCCGGCGCGGCTGCAGTAGCGCCATCGGCGCGAACCGCACGGTTTCGACGGTGAAGCCGGCGTCGGTGAGCAGGGCCCGCCATTCCTTCTCGGTTAGGGGGCGCGCGTTCACCTTGATGGAGCGGGCCAGCGACTTGCGGATCTCGGTCTTCTGCTCGTCGGTCAGGGTGTCCGGGTGCAGGGCCAGCTCGTGGATCGCGTACCGGCCGCCGGGACGCAGGACACGGTTGGCCTCGTTGACGATCTGGCTCTTCGCCTTGTCCGACTGCATCGTCAGCATGGCTTCGCCGATCGCGACGTCAACGCAGTCGGCAGCGAGGCCGGTGTCCTGGGCCTGCCCGACGGTGACCGTGCCGCGATCGCCGACGACGTTCTCGGCCATCGCCGCCGCGGCCTCGTCGGACTCGACGCCGCGGTAGCTGCGCGGATCTTGGGCGAGGATCTCGATGGCGGTACGGCCGAGGCCCGGTGCGATCTCGAGGACGTCGGCACCGGTCAGGTCGGCGTCAGTGAGCAGCTGCTCAGTGAGCTCTCGCCCACCCGGACGCAGGACCCGCTTGCCCAGCTTGGCGAGGAGCCAATGGCCCGGCATGTCTTCTTCGGGACGGTTCGCATATGGCAGATCGGTGGTGGCCACGGTGGGCTCCTTCGTCATTGGAGGATGGAACTACCGTAATTTATGCAGACGTAATCTGGCTAGCCTGGCCTAACTATGGTCCTTGTGGGCAAGGACGAATTGCCCTTGGTCGACGACGGTCTGTTCGATGCGCGACACCCCGGCCTGGCGCAGCCGCCCGGTGATCTCGTCGTCGCCGAAGAAGTGGTAGCCGGTCATCCGGCCGACGAGCTGGACGCCTGGGATTCGCGAAACGGTGGTCTGCACGGAAGTGAAGATCGCGATCTCCCCGCCGGGACATGTGACGCGCACCAGTTCGTCGATGACCGGGAGCGGATCCGGGATGAGGTAGAGCGCTGCGAAGCACGCCACCGTGTCGAAGGTGTCGTC
>CAZVVS010000494.1:0-3820 GCA_964630585.1 uncultured Gordonia sp. | reverse complement strand
CAGGACCCCGGCGGATGGCATCGTCGCGGGAATCGGCACCGTCGACAATCATCCGACGGCCGTGCTCGCCTATGACTACACGGTTCTCGCCGGAACCCAGGGCATGCGCGGACACCGGAAGAGTGATCGGATGCTCGACGTCATCGAGCGTTCCCGGTTGCCGGTGGTCTTCTTCGCCGAGGGCGGCGGCGGTCGGCCCAGTGACACCGACATCCCGCTCGTCAGCGCTCTCGACGTCGAGTCGTTCGCGCTATGGGCGGGTCTGTCGGGAAGGGTGCCGCGCATCAGCATCGTCAACGGCTCCTGTTTCGCGGGCAACGCCGTGATCGCCGGATGCTCGGACTTCCTGATCGCGACGCGGTCGGCCTCGATCGGCATGGCGGGACCGGCGATGATCGCCGGGGGCGGCATGGGCACCTTCGCGCCCGAGGAGGTCGGGCCGGTTTCGGTGCAGGAGCCCAACGGCGTGATCGATGTTCTCGTCGACGACGAGGAGGCGGCGACCGCTGCGGCCCGGCGGCTGCTCGGCTATTTCCGTGGCCGCGTCGAGGACTGGTCGGCCCACGAGCAGATGCCACTTCGCGACGCCGTTCCCGAGAGCAGCCGCACCGCGTTCGACACACTCGGCGTCGTCGAGCGCCTCGCCGACGTGGATTCGGTCACGGTGCTGCGCCCGCGGTTCGCACCGGAACTGATCACTGCGCTGGCGCGCATCGAGGGACGACCGGTGGGCCTGGTGGCGAACAACAGCATGCACATGGCCGGCACCGTGACTGGCGAGGCCAGCGACAAGGCGGCACGGTTCATGCAGCTGTGCGATGCCTTCGGTCTGCCGATGGTGTCGCTGGTGGACACCCCCGGCTACATGGTCGGTCCCGATCAGGAGGCCCGGGCCCTGGTGCGCCACTGCAGCCGAATGCTGATCGCCGGGGCTGCGCTGACAGTGCCGACGATCGCCGTGTTCCTGCGCCGCGGATACGGCCTTGGGGCCCAGGCGATGTGCTTCGGCAGCCTGAACGAGCCGCTGTTGACGATGGCGTGGCCGGGAGCGACGCTCGGCGCGATGGGCCCCGAGGGCGCGGTGCGCCTGGCCGCCCGCAAGGAACTCGAGGCGATTGCAGATCGTGCCGCGCGCGAGCAGCGCGTGCGCGCGCTCACCGCGATGCTGCACGAGTCGTCCAAGTCCTTCAATGCCGCGGAGGTCTTCGAACTCGACGACGTCGTGGATCCCGCGGACACGCGCGCGGTGATCGCCCGCGTGCTAGCCGCCGCCGGGCCGACGACGGGAAGCGGCCGACCGGTCGACGCCTGGTAGCGCCCGGACGCGGTCCCCTTACACGGCGTCCGGCTGCGGGCTGCGGTGGGCGAGCATGGCCAGAAGCAGTTCAGCGCGCACCCGTGCGGAATCGAGGTCGACGCCCAACAGTTCCCGCACCTTCTCGATCCGCGCACGAAGGGTATGGCGGTGGACGCCGAGGGAGGCGGCCGCCGCCTCCCACTGACCGTGCGCGTCGAGGTAGACGCGCAACGAGGGCGCCAACGCCGTGCCGTGCGCCGCGTCGTGGGCCAGCAATGGCACGACGTAGATCGCGGCCAGTTCGCCGAGGGCGGCATTCGTCTCGGCGATGCTGAGCAGCGTGCGCCCGGCCAGGGTCACGGCGTCCTGCGGCGGCCCTCCCGGGCGCGCGGCTTCCGCAGCGGTGCGCGCCGCGGTGGCGGCGCGGGTGATGGCCGACGACGGGCCGGGCACGCTGAGCCCCGCCCGCACGCGCCGGCGTACGGGGACCGGCAGTCCCGCGAGCAGCCGCCGCACCAGGGCCGAGTCGTCGTCACCGCGCACCAACACCGCCACCGACGCGTCCGGCCGTACGCTGACGAATGCCGGGTGCGACAGGGCTAACAGGCTCTGTTCGACGTGACCGGCGAGAGCGACTGCCCCCTCGGCCGAGCCGAGCAGGACCAGGACCCGGATTGAACCGGTGTGGTCAGCAGCAGCGGCGAGGATGTCGGCAAGGTCGTCCGGATCAACCCCGTCGCCCAGGGCGAGGCCCAGCGCGGCACCGTTGACGCGCGCTGCGCCCAGGTCGACCCGGCGGGGCTTCTCGAAGTCCAGGGCCAACAGCGACGTCGCGTGGCCGATGAGCACGTGATCGGTCGGACGTGGTTCGTGCGCGGTGACGACGCCGAGATAGCCATGGGTGCGGTCCCCGACCCGAACGGTGTGCACGACGGCCGGCCCGGTCGGCGTCTGGCCCGCGGCCAGCCCGAACGACGCCCGGCGGGCGAGCACGCCCACGGCCTCCACCACCGCCGGCGCCGCTCCCGCCGGCCGGGTGTCCACCGTGCGCCCGTGCGGGTCGAGCAGGATGACCGTGCCGTCGCACGCCTTGGCCAGTTCGGCGAGCATTGCCGATCGGCCACCGGTGATCGCGGTCCGTGTAAGCCTCGGTTGGGCTTGGGCGGTGGCCTCCTGAGCGCGGTCGCGAAGTGTCTCCACACGCTGCGACACCGCCTTCGTCACGGCGAGGAAGGGGGTGGGCAACGGGATGGTGACCAGGGGCAATCCTTGTCGTCGGGACGCGGCGATGAGCCCGGTCGGAACGTCGTCGCGCGTGACGCCCACGCCGAATCCCACCGCCACGACGCCCCGTTCGATGAGGCGGGCGACGTAGGCGTCGAGCTCGTCGTCGGACTCCGGCAGCCCCATTCCGGTGACGAGGACCATCTCGCCGCCGGTCAGCCACGGGGTGGGGTCGGCGAGTTCGGTGGTGATCACGTAATCGATGTCGCGATCGAGCCGGTCATCCGCGGCGAGCACGGTCAGGCCCAGGTGGCGGCGGGAGACCAGCCATCGCAGCGAGACGCTCATCGACACTCCACTTCGTTGAACATGAGAGCAACAATATGGCCATTCTGGCAGATGCACGACGGGATGATCTGGATCACAGTACTGATCTAGGGGGCAACGGAACGACGAGAGGCAACCGACGTGACCAACCGGCTCCAGAACTACATCGACGGCGCATTTGTGGACTCCGCGTCGACCGACTCACTCGATATCGTGAACCCCGCCGACGAATCCGTCGTCGCGGTCTCACCTGTCTCGACCGCCGACGAAGTGGCCGCCGCGGTGGCCGCCGCGCAGCGCGCGCAGGTCAGCTGGGGTCGGACCACTCCGGGCCAGCGGCAGAAGGCGCTGCTCGCGCTGGCTGACGCCATCGAGGAGCGAGCCGACGAGATCGTCGCGGCCCAGGTCCGCAACACCGGGCAGATCGCGCACCTCGTCAAGTCTGAGGAGGTGCTGGTCAGCGCGGACCAGGTCCGCTTCTTCGCCGGCGCCGCCCGACTGCTCGAGGGTCGCGCCGCGGGGGAGTACATGGAGGGCTTCACCAGCTACGTGCGCCGCGAGCCGATCGGGCTGGTGGGCCAGGTGACGCCGTGGAACTACCCGTTCATGATGGCGATCTGGAAGATCGCGCCCGCGCTGGCCGCCGGCAACTCGATCGTCCTCAAGCCCAGTGACACGACCCCGGAGAGCACGCTGGTCCTCGCCGACCTGACCAAGGGGATTCTGCCCGACGGCGTATTCAACGTCGTCCTCGGCAACGGCGGCACCGGCGCGAACCTCGTCGGGAACCCGGCGTTCGGCCTGGTCTCCATCACCGGCTCGGTGCGCGCCGGCATCGCCGTCGCGCAGGCCGCTGCCAAGGACGTCCGACGGGCCCACCTCGAACTCGGCGGCAAGGCGCCTGCGGTCGTCTTCGCCGACGTCGACATCGCCAAGACCGCGGAGGGCATCGCCCAGGCAGCGTTCTTCAAC
>CAZVVS010000493.1:0-3833 GCA_964630585.1 uncultured Gordonia sp. | reverse complement strand
GACTGTCACGAGGACGTTCCGCTCCAACCGGGAGTGCAGCGTCGACGACGGCCTCCTCGCCGAGACCTTGGAGTGGTCTGGCGAGGAACCGAGGGTGGGTGCGCAGCGAACGCTCCGCGTCGAGCGGCACCTCGACTCCGTCCAGCGAGTCATCCTCAGGCTTCTGCAGTAGAGCCGGGCGTCACGCAGCGACGCTGATCGCAACCCCGAGATCGTCGGCGATCTCACGCAGGCGGATACCGATGTTACGAGGGTTGCCGAACCAGAGCTGGCGCCCGTGCGCGAGGCCGGCGGTGATCGTCTCGGAGATCAAGAGGCCGGTGTTGCCGTAGCGCGCTGCGACCTGCGCAGCCTCATCGAGCAATGGGCGAGGGTCGAGCACCTCGAGCACGGCGGGCGCCGGCTGCCGAAGAACATTGCGTCCGGCGGGTGACAATGCGGCGAGTGCCTGCGACATCTGGCCGCCGCCGGGTGAGTGGATCCGCTGCAGGAGTCGCCAGTGCGCCGAGGCGGTGAGTGCGAGCGGCTCGTCTGGAAGGTCCTCGGGCAGGTCGCCGAGCAGCGATCGAATGGCGAGGTACTCGTCGACGACGATCACAGGCTCGGCGAACGATCAGTCGTCGTCAGACGCCGGACCGCCACCGAGCAGGAGATCCGCATCGCTGATCGCCGCCAGCGAGTCAGCGAGCTCGTCGGCCAGGTCACCGGTCGAGATGCGACGAAGGATCTCCTTGTCGCCCTCCGTCAGCCGAGGATCGCCCGAGCGCCGCTGGCGTCGGAACTCCTCGAGCAGGTCCTGGCCGGTCGTTGTCACCCCGCCATTGTGCCGCGTCTGCAGGCTCACCGACACCCCTGTCGCCCTGCGGAGGCATTGCTCCGTCAGGTGACCTCGGCGATCACGTCGTTGCGGAGCACGAGCTTGCGACCGGCGAGCACGGGCTGACCGGAGTGGACGAGCCGATGGTCGAACACGGCGATGCGACCGGTCCGGGGCTCGATGGCGTGACCCTCGACGACGGTCTCTCCTCCGTCGCACGACTCACCGGTCGGGAGGTAGACGAGCACCGTCAGCAATGAACGGCGTTGCGGCGAAGCACGCCACGACTCGTCGAAGTGCGGCCGGAACTCGTCGCCCGGGCCGTAGTCGTAGAAGCGGGTGAAGTCGTTGCACCCGCTCCATCGCCACTTGTCGAGCTCGGGCTCGAGCTTCGGCCGGGGACGGCTGTCCGGGTACCACTCGCGCACCGGCGGCAAGAGCGACTCGAGCCGAGACCAGAGGATCCGGGGTACTTCGGGTGACCGGCTCTCGCCGCGGCGGCGCGTGCGCGAGCCCGATGATCGGCCGAGTGCCTGAGCGGTGAGCTCGGCACTGTCGACGACCGCGAGCAACTGCTCCTGGTCGTCGTCGGAGAGCAAGCCGTCGATGACCATGATCCCCGCATCGGGCCGCTCGACGATCGCCACCGGGCCGATCGTACGACGCGCCTCCCGCTTCTCACCGACCGGTTCGCGAGCCCGATCTGATGCTGCTCCGGATTTCTTGAGAGACAACGGCCCCCTCGACGGGCTTAGTAGTACGTGGAACAGACGAGTGCATTGGCCGGGGCGGGAACGCCGTGGTGATGCGGGTGAAGACGCTGAAGGCGGACGCCGACCGCCTCGGCGGGCTGCTCGCGTACTACGCCGGGTTGGCCGAGGATCGGGAGCGGCCGGGCCGGCGGGCGCGCGGGCCGGTCGACTACTACCTCGATCCCGACGAGCCCGCGGGACGGTGGTGGGGATCGGGGTGCGCCGGACTCGGGTTGGCCGGCGAGGTCAAGGGCGGTCAACTGTGGGCACTCCTGGACGCTCGTCACCCGACGACCGGGACGAAGCTCGGCCGAGGATTCGGTGCGTCCTCCGCCCGCGGGTTCGACGCGACGTTCTCCGCTCCGAAGTCGGTGTCCGCGTTGTGGGCGCTCTCCCCCGACGCCTCGGTGCGCGCCGAGGTGCTCGCGGCGCAGGACGCCGCCGTCGACGCCGCCCTCGCGTGGTTCGAGCGACACGGCGCGGTGACGAGGCGGGGGACGGACGGGATCCACCAGGTCGACAGCCGAGGCGTCACGGTCGCGCTGTTCCGGCAGCACACGTCACGGACGATGGACCCGCAGGTGCACACCCACGCCATCGTCTCAGCCAAGGTGCAGGACGCCACCGGGACGTGGCTGTCGCTCGACGCACGGTTCCTCAAGGGCCAGCAGCGCACGCTGAGCTGGATCTACGACGCCGCCCTCCGTGCCGAGCTCACCGCACGGCTCGGCGTCGCGTGGGAGCCGATCAAGCCGGGTGAAGGCCAGTCGGATCTCGTCGTCGTCCCCGAGCGGCTTCGCGATCTCTTCTCCGAGCGCAGCCGCCAGGTCGAGGCCAAGCTCGCCGAGCTGTTGCGCCGTTGGATCGACGAGCACGACGGCGACGAACCGAGCCCGAGGACGATCGCGTCGCTCGAACGGACCGCCGTCCGCACGAGCAGGCCGGCCAAGACGCACGGCGTTGATGGCGACGCGCTTCGCCGCGAGTGGATCGACACCGCGCGGGCGGCTGGCTTTGATCCATCACGGCTCGTACCGCCGAGTCCCATGCCGTTGCCGGGGATCGCGTCGATCGACCGTGACGCGATCGTCCGGGCCGCGCTCGATGGCGTCGAGGCCGAGAAGGCCGCGTGGCTCCCGGCCGACATCTCACGTCACATCGCGCCGCTGCTTCCCGCCGAGTGCGCGACCGACGCGCCGAGGCTCACCGCACTGGTCGACGAGCTGACCGACATCGCAGTCGAGCGGTGCCTGCCACTCGGACCCGAACCATCGGCGGACAGTCATCGACGGCGAGACGGCCGGCCCATCAGCGAGGCCGTCACCGACCGGCGCATGACCACCCGAACGGTGTGGGATCAGGAGCAAGCGCTCATCGAGTGGGCCCACGCGTCGATCTCTGCGACGCCGACGACGACCGACCCGCAACTCGCGGCCGTCCAAGCCGTCACCGGCGACGCAGCCCTGGCCCTCGTCGTCGGACCTGCCGGCACCGGCAAGACCACGGCGCTCGGTCGAGCCGTGCGACACCTCGACGAGCAGGGCCGCCCGGTGATCGGGCTGGCGCCGTCCGGCAAGGCCGCCGACGTCCTCGCGGCCGAGACCGGTTGCCCGGCGGTGACGCTCGCCAAGCTCCTCGCCGATCTCCGAACCCAGGACTCGCCGGCGGGGACCACCGTGATCCTCGACGAGGCGGGCATGTGCTCGACCGACGACCTCGACCGACTGGTCCGCCTCGTCGACGCTCGGCGCTGGCGCCTCGTGTGCGTCGGCGACCCTGAACAGCTGCCGTCGGTCGGGCGAGGTGGCATGTTCGCCCACTGGTGCGAGACCCTCCCGACGATCGACCTGATCGAGGTCCACCGCTACGACGAGGACTGGCAGGCCGAGGCGAGCCTCGCCCTTCGTCGCGGCGACCCAGCTGCGGTGCGCGCCTACGCCGATCGGGGCCGCGTCCGCGGCGTCCACCCGGCGCTGCTGCCCGACGAGGTCGCCCGCATCCACCGGCGCCTGGACCAACGTGGCGAGTCGGTCGCGATCACGACCGCGAGCGCCGGCATGGCTCGTGCGATCAACACAGCGATCCAGTCCCGCGAACTGCGGCGGACCGGCGTCGGGGTCGCACTCGCCGATGGCACCCAGGCACACGTAGGCGATCGCATCGCAACGCGACGCAACGACGCCTCACTGCGTAGCACGCGAGGGCACGAGGTCCGGAACCGCCAGACGTGGACCGTCGCCGAAGCACACGCCGACGGCGGGCTC
>CAZVVS010000492.1:0-3845 GCA_964630585.1 uncultured Gordonia sp. | reverse complement strand
AGCACTTCTTGCCGAGCAGCGCGTTGCCGCCGTAGCCCGAGCCGTACGACCAGATCTCGCGGGTCTCGGGGAAGTGGGTGATGTACTTCTCGGTGTTGCAGGGCCACGGCACGTCGGCCTGGCCCGGCTCCAGCGGTGCGCCCACCGAGTGCAGGCCCTTGACGAAGAAGCCGTCGTCGCCGAGCGCCTCGAGGACCTCCGGGCCGACGCGGGTCATGACGCGCATCGAGAGCACGACGTACTCCGAGTCGGTGAGCTCGACGCCCAGCTTGGGGTCGTCACTGCCGAGCGGGCCCATGCAGAACGGGATCACGTACATGGTCCGCCCGCGCATACAGCCGCGGTACAGCTCGGTCATGGTGGCCCGCATCTGGGCGGGTTCCATCCAGTTGTTGGTCGGTCCGGCCAGTTCTTCGGTCGCGCTGCAGATGAAGGTGCGCGACTCGACACGGGCCACGTCGGCCGGGTCGGACAGGGCCAGGAACGAGTTGGGCTTCTTCTTGTCGTCGAGCTTGACCATCGTGCCGGCCTCAACGAGGTGGGCCGTCAAGCGGTCCCACTCCTCGTCACTGCCGTCGGACCAGACCACGCGGTCCGGCTGGGTCAGCTCCGCAACCTCGGCCACCCAGGCGAGGAGGGCTGCGTGATTGGTGGGCGCGCTCGTCGCGTCCAAGCCGGGGATCGTGGCAGAGGTCATTTGAGGCGTCTCCTGAAGTCTCCGACCACCTGCAGCGCGGTCGGTCCGCTCCTTAGGATACGCGATCTAGCAGCCCGATCGTGAGTCGGGTTTCCGACATCTGCGACCGGGCGCCGAACGGGCGCGCCGGGTTGTCCGGGGCCGGCCGCCCCCCGATCGCGGCCGGCCCCGAACAGGTTCGTCCGGCTACCTCAGGCGGCCCGGCCGACTGGCACTCCACTCGCCCGTGGCCGGGTCGTAGGTCGACGACGACACATCGCCGTCGGCTTCCACCCGCGTGATGAGGTCGATGCGCCCGTCCTGATCGGTATCGGTGAAGACGGTCAGCCCGGTGATGTCCGTCTGGGACAGGCTGTCGTCGATGCCGTCGGCATCGGTGTCCACGGTCGCCGGGCCCATGTCCCACAGGCGCCCCGACTCGGCCAGCCACAGATGCTCGTCAACGCCGCCCGTCGCGTCGGGGGCGTAGAAAGAGCCGTCTTCGGTGTAGTCGCCGTCCATCACTTACTTAGACGCACCCCGCCGCGCTCCGGTTCCACCCGATTCGCCCCCCATCCGATTTGCGCTGCGCCGCACCTGCGCCGCCACCACCGGCTCCACGGCGTTGAGCAGGGCCGCGGTCCGCCACTCGGTGCGGGCGCGCGCGTCGGCGACCGCCTGGGCCACCCAGACCCGCGCCCGGGCCCGAAGCACCACGCGTCGACGCAGCGCAACCGCGCCGAAGGCCACGGCCAGTCCGATGAGGACGGCGCACACCACCGCCATCCACCCGGGGATCCACCCGGATATCGATCCGGCGACCAGACGGCCGACACCCAGCCCGCTCGACACCCCCAGCAGGACGATCACCGCGTCCTCGGCTCCCCACGCGCGCCTATGCCAGTCCATCCCCGCCGACGGCCGCGTCGGCGGCGGGGGCATCGGATCGGCCGTCGGACCGTACGCCTGGAGCCCGACTAGCACGGTGGCCCGCAGATGGGCCGTCTGCTCGGCCACCGCCGCGACGAGGCTGCGCTCCACGTCGTCGGCGCTGCGCGTGATCCACTCGACGAGCCGCGCAGAATCGGCGGTCCGCACGGCGGCGGCCGCCTCCTGACCCGCGGCCGCCAATTCCCGAAACCCCGCGTGGACCGCGCCCCCCGCCCAGGAACGCACGGCCGCGGACCCAACGCGAAGACCGCTCAGCCGCTCGGCGGCAGCTCGGCGGGACAGCTCGACCGCAGCCACGGCATCAGAGCGCTCGACGGCCCACTCGACGAGTTCGGGCAGACCCGAAGCCGCCGCATCACCGGCGTCGGCGACGCGCAGCGCGACCGCGAACACCGCCGCACCACCGTCGGGGTCGGCGGCCTGGGCCAGCGCGGCAATCCGGGCGGGCCACTGCTGGCAGCACTCAAGTCCCACGCCGACGATCGCGACCGCGTCGCAGCGGGAGCGCAGTTCACCGATCCCCCGCTTCGCCGCGGATTCCTGTGGGCCACCATCGTCGAAGCAGGACGCGGGGCTCAGACTCAGATCGACGCAGAACAACCCGACCGCCGCAGGACCGTCGTCGGAGGCCACGGCGAAGCCCTCGGCGTCCAGCGCGCTGGTCAGCACCGCCGCATCCGGGCCGGGCGACCCGACCACCGCCACGCGCCCGAATCGGGCACCGCGCCGTTCTCCCACCATCGACCCCCCGGTCCGCCGGAATCCGCGGAAGACCGGTCGATCCCCCGTAGCCGCCGGCTGCCATGTAATCAGGTGAGACCATGTTCGGGTGAGCGATACCGTCGATCAGTCCAGGTTGTACCCGCGCGTGACCAGCTTCCGGTTCCGGCGCGGCACGTTGACGCCCGGCCAGCGCCGAAATTGGGAGAACCTGTGGCCCACCCTGGGGCGAGACCTGTTGACCAGCGCCGACGCCGACGGGAAGGTCGTCGAACCACCGTTGGACGCCGAAGGATGGTTCGGCCGCACCGCACCGCTGATCCTGGAGATCGGGTCGGGCACGGGCATCTCGACCGCTGCGATGGCGGCCGACGAGCCGCAGTTCGACGTCGTCGCCGTCGAGGTCTACCAGCCCGGATTGGCCCAGCTAGTCGGCCTCATCGACCGTGGCGGGCTGCAAAACGTGCGCATGATCCGCGGCGACGCGGTGGTGGTGCTCGACGAACTGGTCGAGCCCAAGAGCCTGCTGGGCATCCGCGTCTTCTTCCCCGACCCGTGGCCCAAGGCCCGTCACCACAAGCGCCGGTTCCTGCAGTCGGGGACGCTGGCGACCATGGCCGAGAAGCTGGTCGACGGCGGCGTGTTGCACATCGCCACCGATCACGCGGACTACACGGAGTGGATCCGGGAACTGTTGGAGAACCAGGACACGACGCAGACCCACGTCGTCCCCCTGACCGGCGACAGCCCGATCTCGCTGGCCCGGCCGACGACCAAGTTCGAGAGTCGCGCAGCCGACGAGGGGCGCACTGTCACCGAGTTCGTCTTGGTGCGAGCCGAGGGTCGACGATGAGCGCGGACACCGCCGGGGTCGGCGAGATCATCTCCGGCCAGTCTCCGACGAAGCGCGTCCTGCTGGTGTGGGACGCCCCGAATATGGACATGGGCCTCGGGGCGATCATCGGCGGTCGCCCGACCGCGGCACATCGGCCGCGTTTCGACGCGGTTGGCCGATGGCTGCTGGCCCAGACCGAAGCACTGCGGACCGCCGCGGGCGGAGGACCCGTCGAGGCGGAGGCCACGGTGTTCACCAATGTGACCCCGGGCAGCGCCGATGTCGTGCGGCCGTGGGTCGATGCGCTGCGCAACGTGGGCTACGCGGTGTTCGCCAAGCCCAAGCTCTCCGAGGACTCCGACGTCGACGACGACATGCTCGACCACATCGAGGTCCGCCGCCACACCACCGGTCTGGCAGGGCTCATCGTGGCCTCGGCCGACGGCCAAGCGTTTCGCGAGCCGCTGCTGGAGATCGCCGCCGAGGGGACCGCGGTCACCGTCATCGGATTCCGTGAACACGCGAGTTGGGCGCAGGGAGTCGACGGCCTGCGCTTCGTCGACCTCGAGGACATCCCGAACGTGTTCCGCGAGCCGCTGCCGCGCATCAACGGAACTCGCTGGCCAACTCGACCTCGACGGGCAGTCGCGTCCAGTGCTCGAT
>CAZVVS010000491.1:0-3849 GCA_964630585.1 uncultured Gordonia sp. | reverse complement strand
AACGGCAGCAGGACGAGCGACCACAGCGGCGCTTTCGATCGACGGACCTCCACCGGGCGCCAGCTTATCGGCGGACGCGAGCGTTCCCGGTGTTATGGGTCAGGACCTGCTGCGGACGAACGCACCCATGCCTTGCGAAGCTCGGCCTCCGGCGTCGGGTCACCGGCGAGCTAGAGTCCCCGCGGTGATTATGGAGAAACTGGAGTGGCTCGAACCGGTGGATGTTGGAGAGACCTCCGGCTTGTCCGTGCCGGGCGACCGGTTCCGAGTTGATGGAGTCGAGTTTCACTGCTTACTGGGTTCGGCCCAATCCACGCCAGAGAAGTTCTTCATCCGCAAGGGCCGAGCCTTGGCCGAGGAATACCTCAAGGTGCTGGATCACTTTCAGGATGCTCGCCATCGAGTTCGTCCTCGCGCAGGCGGAGTCGCAGGAACACATCTCGCGGGTGAGCGTCGGCCACCACTTTCTGGGAGTTCGCAGGGGGCACGGGTCCTTGGAGGCAGGGGAGTTCCGCCTGTCGGACCTGTTCACCGACCATGTCGGCCTTCTGCCGGACCGAGGATCTCAACATTGATGGAACGGCTGCACGGGTGATGAGGGACGGATCATGAGCAGATCGAGAGGTGGCGCGCTTGCCGTGAGCGTCGCCGCGGTCGTGGCGCTGGCCGCCGCGGTGCTCCCCGCCGATGGGGGCGATCGGGCTGCCAGCAGCTTCGTTCCCTCCTCGGACCAGAAGCGCGCAGAGATCTGGGCCGTCGGCGACGGCGCGGATGGAAGCCCCGAGAGCTACGCGGTAGCGAAGATGATTGCTCGCGCCGAGCCCGACCGCTTCCTCTACCTCGGCGATGTCTATCCGGCAGGAACCGCAGCCGACTTCGCCGAGCGTTACGACCCCACCTATGGTCGCATCGCGGCGATCACGGGACCGACCATAGGCAACCACGAGATCGACAATCGGCAGTACGGCTACGACCCTTACTGGCGGGCGATCCACGGCCGCACCCCTCCGAGCTACTACGCGTTCCGGATTGCTGGGTGGAAGATCATGAGCCTCAACTCCGAAATCGACCATTCGACGGACTCGCCGCAGCTCCGCTGGCTACGCCGCAAGGTCCGAGGTCCCGGTAACTGCCGGATCGCGTTCTGGCACCGGCCTTTGCTCAACGCCGGTACCACACATGGCGATGCCCGCAGTACGGCAAGTTTTTGGGACGCCTTGCAGGGCCGTGCGCGACTCGTCCTCAACGGCCACGAGCACAACATGCAACGTCATTCGCCAGTCCAGGGAATGGTCGAGCTGATAGCCGGGTCGGGCGGAAACGACCAGTACCCACTCGATCGCAGCCATCCGGGACTTCGCTTCGGGGACGACGCTTCACCTGGAGCGCTGCGCCTGCGGATAACGCCGCGGCGCGTCCGATTCGCCTTCATCACAACCACCGGCCGCGTCCTCGACGCCGGGATACGTCGCTGCCGGCCAAACGTGTAAGGGCTGCAGACCCGGAGTCGTCCTGGCTACGGCCCGATCGAGTCTTCGACGTAAGTGAACGGATCCGAACAGGCCGTTGCCCCTCCGCCGGCAAGGACGCCCTTAGCCGTCAGCGTCGTCGTCGAGTTGTCGGGGACCGCGACCGGAATCCCGGCGCCGGTGAACAGGTCGACGTTGCGGTTGGCTGCCGGCGTCCCGCTGCAACTGCCGTTCAGGTAGATCTTCACCTTCGAGACGCCTGCGCCGCTCGGCACCGTCCCGATCACCCGCGGCAGGTTGTTGTCGGCGGGGCTGGCCGGATCCGTCGCGGTGATCACCGGCTTACTGGGCGCCGGCCCGGTCGAGTCTTCGACGTAGGTGAACGGATCCGAACAGACGGTGGTTCCTCCACCGGCGAGGACCCCCTTCGCCGTCAGGGTCGTCGTCGAGTTGTCGGGCACCGCGACCGGGATCCCGGCGCCGGTGAACACGTCGGCGTTGCGGTTGGCTGCCGGCGTTCCGCTGCAACTGCCGTTCGTGTAGATCTTCACCTTCGACACCGTTGCGCCGCTTGGCAGCGTCCCCCTCACCAGCGGCAGGTTGTTGTCGGCTGGGCTGGGCGGGTTGGTCGCGGTGATCACCGGCTTCGACGCCGCGAATTCAGCTGTAACCGTTCGGGGCGTGGCCATCGTGACGACGCAGTCGCCGCTGATGCCGACCGAGTCACAGCCGGACCAGCCCACGAAGCTGGATCCGGGATCAGCAGTCGCGGTGAGTGTTACAAGGGTGCCCGGATCATAAAGTGGCCCCACGGGGTCGGCGTCGACGTTGCCGGATCCATCGCCGATCTCGCTGACGACCAAGGAATTCTGAGGCCCTGGCTGCGTCTGCAGTAGCTGCTCCACCTGGCTGTCGTGGTCGTCGAACCACGGGATGATGCCGGCCTGCCATCGTTGGATGAATCGCGTCGTGAATTCCTTGCGAGGATCGGACTCGATCAGCGGCATCAGCGCAGCCGTGAGCTCGGGGACCCTCGTCTCGAGATCGAGGCCGTCCGCGGCCTGCCTCACGGTCTCCAGCTCATCGATGAACTGATCAGAGCAGTCGGCCTCGGCGAAGCACGCATCGACCATGGCAGACGCGCCGCCGGGCAGGTTCCAGGTATCCGCCGCGGCCGCAAGTGGGTACGACAGGTCGTAGTTGGTGTCCCCGAACGGCGGCCTGAGGGCCTGGTCAGTTCCGGTCGGCAGCAGCGAGAACAAGCCGTTCGCATCGCTGTGGAGGTAGTAGTTGCGCCGCGACCAGCTGTAGCCGTCCCAATGCCCGAGATACCACTCGGCGGCGAGCATCCTGATCGTCTGCTCGGGGCTGGCCAGATGACTCTGGATGGTCGTCCAGTCCCGAGTCCTCACGGCAGCAGAGAAGGCTTCCAGGTCGGACCAGTCCGTTTCATTCCCCTCGTCGACCTCGAAGTCCGTCTTCAGGTCGTCGCCCGATCGAACGATGTCCTGAGTGCGTACGGCCTCGAAGAGGTGGCCTGTACTGGCGAACCAGTGGGCCAATGACTGGTCGGTCCACTTCTCCAGGTTGAGGTAGAGGCCGTAGTACTCGTCGTTGATCCAGAGCCGGGCATAGCCCGTCCGGGGCGCTGGCATGCCGGCGGCGCGCATCACGTCGTAGCTGAGCGTTTCGCGGAGATAGGTCGGGTCCTTGACCATGTTGTTGAGAGTCATCCTCTTCAGGCCGTTCGGGCGGGACACGCTCGGGAACTTCAGATTGAAGGCGGCCTTCTGGTCGAGGAACCTGAACGTGGAGTGACCCTTCAGCTTGGCCTCGATCCGCCACGGCGTGGTGGACGAGCCGAAGGTCCGCCCACCGGAGCCCGTCATCCAGAAGCCGACGCCTCCGACCCACTCCCGGAGAGGATCGTCCGAGTTAATCAGCGTCTTCTGGGTGTCGTCCAGCGTCAGGTGGACGTCGACAACCTCGGATGGCTGGTACATCCAGGCCACGTCGTCCCAGACGGCAGCCGATGCCTGTCCTGTGCTGAGACCTGAAGCCGCGGCGTAGGCAAACAGTGCAGCGACCGCGGCAACGAGCATCCTCGAGCTTCGGCTACGAGCCAACGAAATCCCCATCGAGACCATCCTCCAGTGTGCCGACGAGGCAAAAGTGGAACGGAAAAAAAGTGGAACGGATTCCCGTCGGCTGCGCGGCCACTGTACCCGATCCGACCAACGGACGCAAGCACTTACCGGATTGACCGGGAATGAATCATCCGGGGCTCCCATCCAACTCCCGCATCCAGCTCCCGCATCCAGCTTGAAGGCGCCTACCGGAGTCGAACCGGTGTAAACGGCTTTGCAGGCCGCTGCGTAGC
>CAZVVS010000490.1:0-3850 GCA_964630585.1 uncultured Gordonia sp. | reverse complement strand
CCACCACCGGCGACCCGGTCCCATACAAAGCCAACAAATCCGCCAACACCAACGGACTCGACCAACCATCGATCAGGATGTGATGGCTGGTGATGACCAGTCGGCTCTCCAGATCGGCCCGGATCAGCGTGAAGCGGATGAGCGGCGGATCCGACAGGTCGAACGGTTCGACGCGCTGCGCGTGCGCCAACTCGCTCACCCGGTGCGACACCTCGTCGGCGGGTAACCCACGCAGGTCGACGACGGTGAAGCGCGGTTCGACGTGCGGTGGCACGACGGCCACCGGGACGCCGTTGGAAAGGTGTAGATAGCCCGAGCGCAGGACCTCGTGCCGATCGAGCACACGTGCGGCGGCCGTCCGCAACCGGTCCACGTCGACATCGCCGTCGAGGGTGAGGACGGCGTGCGCGACGTAGACGTCGATACCGTCAGTGCTGTCGGCGTCGACGAACTCGGATTGGAAGTAGAAGCCCCGCTGCAACGGGGTCAGCGGCCACACCTTGGCGCCCGGGTACCGCCGTGCGAGCCCGTCGAGGTCGTCCTGGGTCAGGTCGACGCCGGGTACGTCCGATGGTGAGAGGCCCGGGTCGCCGACGACCGCGAGGTGACCGACGATGGCCTCGAGCTCGGAGATCCAACGACGCGCGAGGTCGTCGATGTCGCCCGTGGTGAACAACGCCTCCGGGTAGTAGAAGGCGGCGACCAACTCGCGCCCGGCATCGGTCGGCACAGTGTTGATGTTGACGACGAGGGGGTTGGCAGCGACCATCGCACCGTCGACGTGTCCCGGCAGCGACGGTGCGCCGGAGATCGGCAGGAAGTCGGCGGTCTCCCCCGCGTCGCCGCCACGGCCTGCGACGTTGCCCAGGTAGTTGACGGTGACCACGGGCAAGGGGCGCGCGCCCAGTGTGTCGGCGGCCGGTCCGTAGCGCAGCAGACCGAAGAAGATCCCGTTGTCGGGCTGACTGAGGCGCTCCTCCTTCGCCGCCTTCACCGCGTGGACGGCGTCGGCTCCCGGATCCACCCGCATCGGGGCGATCGTGGTGAACCACCCAACCGTGCGCGAGAGGTCGGCCGAGGCGGGTTCGGGCCCCTGCGCGAGGACGTCCTCGTATCGGCCGTGTCCTTCGACGAGGATTCCGACGGGCTCGTCGTCGACGATGCCGCGATCGTGCTGCCAGAATCGGATGGCTCGGGCCAGGGCGCCGACCAGCGGGTCGGTCACAGCGCCACCGAACGCCTCGGGCACGCTCGTCACCAATGCTTCCGACACGACGGTCGGCGCGCGGTGGGTGACGATCGCGACGGTACGGTCGCGGTCCCGGGCGCGATCGAGGGTCACCCCCAGATCAGTGACCCGTTCCGGGGACCGCTCCAGCCAGTAGTCGACCTGGTCGGCGTGGTCAGCGGCCCGATCGGCGAGTGCGTGGGCCCACGCGCGCACTGAGGTGCCCTCCGGACGCAACTCCACCGGTTGCCCGGCGCTGGTCTGCGCCCACGCGGTGGCCGCGTCTTCGATGAGCGTGCGCCAGGACACCGCGTCGACGAAAAGGTGGTTGATGACCAGCACGATGACGCCGGCCCCGCCGCCATCGCGCAGGAGGGTGGCCGCGACATTGCGCCCAATCCGGGGATCCAGGCGCTGCGCCGCACCCCGGAAGGCAACGAGGATCTCGTCGTCGAACCCGGCTGCGCCCATGTCACTGGCGGATGCGGCCTCTTCGATTGAGACGGCATCGGCGGGCTCGACCGCACCGGCTTGCAGCACCCACTGTCCATCTGCCTCGGTCATCGTCGCACCGAGCATCGGATGGACGGCGACGACGGAGGCCAGCACCGCGTGCAGTCGGTCAGGCGTGAGGACGGTGGGCGCTCGCAGCACGATCGACTGCGAGAAGTCGCTGGCATCGTCGATGGTGTCGGTGAGCCCGTGGAGCCAGGACATGATCGGAGTCAGCGGCAACGGTCCATCGGGACCGCCGTCCGGCTCGCGCAGCTCGGGCAGTTGTGTGCCCTCGGCGTCGGCGAGTGCCGCCATCGCGCGGATCGTCTTCAACTCGAAGATCTGGCGCGGAGTAAGGGCGATGCCGAGGGGTTTGGCCGCCGACGCCAGCTGGATCGACATGATCGAGTCGCCGCCCAGCGCGAAGAACGACTCGGTGACACTGACCTGATCGACACCGAGCAGCGCGGACACGATCGAGGCGAGTGCCTCTTCCATCTGCCCGACGGGCGCTTCGTAGGCGGCGGCCGCCGACCCGGCCTCCGGCAGGGGCAGCGCAGCACGGTCGAGCTTGCCGACGGGGGTGCGCGGCAGTTCGTCGATCGTCATGATGCTGGTGGGCACCATGTACTCGGGGAGCCGGTCGATGAGCCATTCGCGCAGGTCGGCCATATTCACTTCGGCGACGGTCACCACGTAGCCGGCGAGCCCGCTGATCACCGATTCGCCGGATTCGGCGATACCACCGTCGGCGCGGGTGCCGACGACGACGGCGTTCTTCACCGCCGGGTGGTCGGTAAGTGCCGCGCTGATCTCGCCGAGCTCGATGCGTAGGCCGCGCAGCTTCACCTGGTCGTCGGCGCGGCCCGTGTACTCGAGGAGGACTTCGCCGTTGCGTTCAGTCCACTTCACCACGTCGCCGGTGCGGTACATGCGGGCGCCGGTCGGTCCGACCGGAGACGCGAGGAACCGTTCGGCGGTCATCGCCGGATGATCGAGGTACCCGCGTGACAGAGCGCCGCCGAGCACGTAGAGCTCGCCTTCGACTCCAGCCGGGACCGGGCGCAACCGGTTGTCGAGGACCAGTAGGCCAACGCCGTGGATCGGACCGCCGAGCAGAACCGGGTCCCCGACCGTCATCGGGGCACCGATTGTCACGCCGATGGTCGTCTCGGTGGGCCCGTAGAGGTTTTGGATCCGGCGCAGTGGCGCCCAATCGTCCTTGAGAGCGGTGGGAACGGCCTCACCGCCGACGTACACCGCACGCAGCACGGGCAGAGTGGCGGGATCGAGGGTGGCCAGCACCGTCGGAGTGAGGAAGGTGTGCGTCACCGCCTGGTTCCGCATGTAGTCGGCCAGTTCGTCACCGCCGATCGCGCTGACCGGGCGGTAGACCAATGCGGCGCCGGAAATGGTCGCGAGCAGATACTCCAAGACCGATGCGTCGAAGCTCGGGGAGGCGAATCCGAGCACCCGCGAGTACTCGTCGGCGCCACTTCGTCGCGCCTCTTCAGCCGCAAAGTTGGCGAGCCCGGAGTGGGTGACGGCGACGCCCTTGGGACGCCCAGTCGAGCCGGACGTGAAGATGACGTAGGCGGTGTTGTCGATGCGGGCGCGCCCGAGGCGCTCTTCGTCGGTGATCGGGTCCGCGGACTCCGCGGCGATCTCCTCGCCGATCGACGGGTCGGCCAACGCGACCCAGGAGAACCCGTGCTCTGGGAGAGCGTGATCGGGGTCGTTCGCCAGTCCCAGCCCGGCCCCGGAATCCTCGATCATCGCTGCGACGCGCTCGGGTGGGTAGTCCGGATCGATCGGCACGTAACCGCCGCCGGTCTTCGCGACCGCCCAGATCGCGGTCAGCAGGGTGGTCGACCGGGTGATCGCGAGGGCGACGAGGTCCTCCACGCCGACGCCGCGATTGATGAGCCACCGCGCCAACCGGTTGGACTGGGCGTCGAGTTGGGCGTAGGTGAGGGCGACCCCACTCGCATCGATGACGGCCTGGCGCGTGCCGTGCTTGCGCGCGGCCTCCGCGAACAAATCTGCCAGCAGTACCGGCGGAGTGGGTGGGCCGGTGGTGATTACGTCGGGCAGCTCGAGCAGCGCGAGGCCGAGTTCCTCCACCGA